>JAZNNH010000001.1:0-36009 GCA_045580105.1 Eubacteriales bacterium
GCCACTTCCCCGAAGATAACACCATTTGGTCTATCAACTCCGGTTACGGCGGAAACGTTCTGCTGGGCAAGAAGTGCTTCGCTCTGCGTATCGCTTCCTACCTTGGTAAGAACGAGGGCTGGATGGCTGAGCACATGCTCATTCTCGGTCTCGAGAATCCCCAGGGTGAGGTGAAGTACATCTCCGCCGCATTCCCCTCTGCTTGCGGTAAGACCAACCTGGCAATGCTCATTCCTCCCAAGTATCTCCGCGATAAGGGATACAAGGTATGGACCGTCGGCGACGACATCGCTTGGATGCGTATCGGTCCGGACGGCCGTCTTTACGCGATCAACCCCGAAAACGGCTTCTTCGGCGTAGCCCCCGGCACCAACGAAAAATCCAACTTCAACGCACTGGCTTCCACCAAAAAGGACACCATTTTCACCAACGTTTGTCTGAATCTGGACGACAACACCGTTTGGTGGGAAGGTCTGAACAAAGATCTGCCTACTAACGCCTTGGATTGGAAGGGCAATCCTTGGGATCCCGCCAAATTCAACAAAGCGGATAAGTCCACTTGTGCCGCTCATCCCAACTCCCGTTTCACCGCTCCCGCAGTCAACTGCCCCTGCATCTCGGAAGAATTCGACAAGGGCGCAGGCGTGCCCATTTCCGCCATCATCTTCGGCGGCAGAAGAGCGAAACTGGCTCCTTTGGTGTATCAGTCCAAGGATTGGAAAAACGGTGTGTTCGTCGGCGCGATCATGGCTTCGGAAACCACCGCGGCGGCAGCAGGAGACGTGGGCGTGGTTCGTCACGACCCGATGGCAATGCTTCCCTTCTGCGGCTACAATATGGGTGACTACTTCCAGCATTGGCTTGATATGGGCGAAAAGCTGGGCGACAAAGCACCCAAGATTTTCAACGTCAACTGGTTCCGCACCGACGATGACGGCAACTTCATCTGGCCCGGATTCGGGGACAATATGAGAGTGCTCAACTGGATCATCGACCGCTGCGAAGGCAAAGCCGATGCACAGGAAACCGCGATCGGTTATATTCCCAGACCCGAAGACATCGATCTGACCGATCTTAATATGGACGTGGAAACCCTCAAGAGCATCCTTTCCGTTGACAAAGAAGCTTGGAGCGAATACGCCGCAGACGTGACCGAATATTTCAAGAAATTCGACCGCCTGCCCAAAGAATTGGATGCCCAACTGAAAACACTGAAATCCAATTTGAAATAAAAAAAGAAAATCACCGAGCCGTTGCTCGGTGATTTTTTTCTTTACGGACAAATCAGATGGAGCTTTCCTTGCAGATTTTGAATTTCGACGTTGGTGTGCATGCCGGCATATTCTCCGTCCAAGCACCAAGGAAGCGCCTCTCGGCTTTCAAATAAAATCTTCTTTCCGCGGAAGAAGAGAACAGACTTGTTTTCGTAAACGCCGCTGAGCATTTCCACGGAAAGCTGCGCCATATCGGCAGGGGTCTTGGGATTTCGAATCAAAAGCACCTCGTGAAAGCCGTCGCGCAGATCAACCTGATCCTTTTTCAGTTTCAGCACACCCCCGATGGAAAGGGTGTTGGCAGTGGCGCCGAAGAGGAAATCGTCTTCGTATTCCACCCCGTCGCAGGTCACCTTCATATGATACGGACGCAGGTCCTTAAGCCGAGCAATCGCCTCGGTTACGTAAGCGGCGTGACCGAATACGTTTTTCATTTTCTGATCAGTCGAATACGCAACGTCGGTAAACGCACCGAAGGAAGCAACGTAGGAAAAATAACGATTTTGGTTGAACACGCCGAAATCCAAGGGTTTTGTTCCCTCGTACGTAATCATTTCCGCAGCCCGTTTTAAATTCTTCGGAATTTTGATGGTGTTCGCCAAATCGTTTGTCGTACCGCACGGCAAAAATCCGAGCGCACCGTCAAACTCGATTTTGAGTGCTCCCGCGACCACTTCGTTCAGCGTACCGTCGCCGCCGCAGGCGACGATGACATCGTACGCTTTCCCCTCTTCAATCACAACGCGCGTCGCGTCGGACTGGCAGCGCGTCACGTGAATATTGACGCTGAAATCCGCATCACAAAACGTTTTGCAGACGGCCATCAATTCGTTTTTCGCCCGCATTTTTCCCGAAGTGGGATTGACAATCAACAGCAGTTTCTTTTTCATCGTTCATTTCGAATCCCGAAAAGAATCAAAGTGCGCGTTCGATAAACGCTTCGATTTTTTTCACAAAGTCTTCGCAGTCGTCGGAATAAACGGTCATTTTCAGAGAATTGAGCAGATCCAGAGAGAAAATTCCCATGATTGATTTGGCGTCTACAATGTATCTGCCGCTGGAAAGGTCTACGTCAAAATCATAGAGGGAAACCGCGTTGACAAAGCTGCGCACCGCTTCAATGGTGGAAAGTCGGATTTCATATTCTCGCATAACAAAATTCTCCTTTTTTCATTCTGTCGGATTCCATTTTACAGGTATCAATATTATATCCCTCACCCATCTTCAAGTCAAGGGGCGTTTTTTGCCGTCCTTGGCTTTTTCCCCATAATTTTTGCGGAAAATCTCTTGCAATCGGGCGCAAATTAGGGTAAAATAGAGTGATATTCTATGCGAGGATGGAATTTCATGACAAAACTTGCAATCATCGGCGGCGGTGCGGCAGGATTGATGGCGGCTTACACAGCCGGATCGTTCGGTGCCCGGTCCGTCACGGTGTTCGAAAAAAATCCCGTTTGCGGCAAAAAAGTCAGCATCACCGGAAAAGGCAGATGCAACGTGACCAACGTCGCACCCGTGCGCGATTTGGACGCTTTCATCCCAAGGGGCGAAAAATTTTTGCGCACCGCACTTTACGCGTTTCCGCCGGAGCGCGTCACGTCCTTTTTCGAAGAGGCGGGCGTGGCTTTAAAAACCGAGCGCGGCGGCAGAGTCTTCCCCGTTTCCGATCGGGCAAAAGACGTGGTCGATGCCTTGGTAACGTTTGCTTTTTCCCAGCCCGGCGTCACGCTGAAACACGAAGCGGTTCGCGCGGTTGTGCGCGAGGGCGAGGGCTTTTTGATCCAAACGCCGAAAGAATCCCTTTTCTTTGACCGCGTTTTGATCGCAACCGGCGGGGCATCCTACCCCGCAACCGGTTCCACCGGCGACGGCTACCGTTTTGCGTCGGACTTGGGGCATCGAGTCGCCCCACCCATCCCCTCGCTGGTCCCTTTGACCGTAAAAGAGCCATTCTGCCGAGAATGCATGGGTCTTTCCCTGAAAAACACCGCGCTGACCGTGGAAAACGAAGCCGGAAAAAAGATCTATGAAGATTTCGGGGAAATGCTTTTCACCCACTTCGGCGTTTCGGGACCGATGATTCTTTCCGCTTCTGCGTATCTTAATTTCCGCGCAGAAAAAGAATATCGTCTGTTTTTGGATTTAAAACCCGCTCTGACGCCGGAAGAACTCGACAAGCGCGTGCTTTCCGATTTTGAAGAAAACCGAAACCGCGATCTGCTCAACGCACTGGATCGTCTTCTCCCTCAAAAAATGATCCGTCCGATCCTTGCCTTAGCATCGCTTGACGAGCGCAAAAAAACGCATTTGATCGGGCGAGAGGAACGCTTGCGCCTCGTGCGTCTGTTAAAAAAACTCCCTCTCACTGCCACGGGCACGCGACCGTTAAAAGAGGCCATCATCACCCGCGGCGGGGTGGAATTGAACCAAATCAATCCCCGAACAATGGAATCCCGTCTGGTGCCCGGCTTATATTTTGCGGGCGAGGTGATCGATGCCGATGCCCTCACTGGCGGATTTAATTTACAAATCGCTTTTTCCACGGGCTATCTTGCCGGAAAGAGCATTGCGGAGGTGCTATGAACCAACTGCAGGAAACGGCTTTTTCTTACCGATGCCGTTTTGAAAAACGCGGACCCATCCGCTATATTTCCCATCTGGATCTGACCCGTGCGTTTCATCGGGCGTTTTCCCGAGCAAAACTGCCGCTCAAATTCAGCGAGGGCTTTTCCCCACACCCCAAATTCGCATTTGCCCTGCCGCTTTCCGTGGGCACGGAAAGCTTGGTGGAGCTGGCAGATTTTACCTTAAAACCGGGCTTTGAACTCGCACCGGAAGAAATCAAAGCCGCCCTGCAAGCGCAAATGCCCGTCGGCATCCATTTAGTTGAAATCGGCGAGCAGGTCGGAAAATTTTCCGATATTGCCTACGCATCCTACACCGTCACCCTTCCTTCTTTTCCCGCCGAACGGCTCGAGGAAGCAAAACGGCATTTGGAGGGCGAGATCATCATTCAAAAGAAAAACAAAAAAGGCAAGTGGGTGCAAAAAGATGTTTCCGCCGGCATTCACACCTTGAACTGGGAGCCGACCGACTCCGGCGTGATCCTTCACGCGACCCTCTCAGCTTCGGGTGAGCATTACTTAAAACCCGAATTGATTCTCGATCACTTGCACGAGCGGATGCCCGATGCAGGACCGGAAGAAAGAAGTATTCTGCGCACAGGCGTGTTCAAAAGCGACCTGACCGACTTTTAAAATTCATCATTTTCATTCCCAAGAAAGGATTTATCACTATGGCTAATAAAGAGAAAAACGGACTGCTTGATGAAATCACTCCCATGGACGTAGATTTTGCCAAATGGTACACAGACATTTGCAAAAAAGCAGAGCTGGTCGAATACACCAGCGTAAAGGGCTGTATGGTCATCCGTCCCTACGGCTATGCCATCTGGGAAAACATTCAGCGACTGCTGGACGGCTATTTTAAGGCAACCGGACACGAAAACGTCTGCATGCCGATGTTCATTCCCGAATCCCTGTTGCAAAAAGAAAAGGATCACGTAGAGGGCTTTGCTCCGGAAGTTGCTTGGGTCACCCACGGCGGTTCGGAAAAACTGGAAGACCGTCTTTGCGTTCGTCCCACCTCCGAGACCCTCTTCTGCGAGCACTATTCCAATATCATTCATTCCTACCGCGATCTGCCCAAGCTCTACAACCAGTGGGTGAGCGTCGTGCGCTGGGAAAAGACCACGCGTCCCTTCCTGCGCTCCCGTGAATTTTTGTGGCAAGAAGGTCACACCATCCACGAAACGGAAAAGGAAGCTGTGGAAGAAACCGAAAGAATGCTCAACGTCTACGCCGACTTTTGTGAAAAAGATTTGGCTATTCCCGTTGTAAAGGGCAAAAAGACCGAAAGCGATAAATTCGCAGGTGCGGTGGCAACCTATGCCATCGAAGCGCTGATGCACGACGGAAAAGCTCTGCAGGCAGGCACCTCCCACTTCTTCGGAGACGGCTTTGCCCGCGCCTTCGACATTCTTTACACCTCGCGCGAGAACAAAAAAGAATATCCGTTCCAAACCTCTTGGGGCGTGACCACCCGCTTGACCGGCGCGATCATTATGACCCACGGCGACAACAAGGGTCTGGTGTTGCCGCCGAACGTGGCTCCCATTCAAACCGTCATCGTTCCCATCGCTCAGCACAAAGAAGGCGTGTTGGAAAAGGCAGTCGAGGTCAAAGAAAAACTGGCAGGCGCCTTCCGCGTCAAGCTCGACGACAGCGACAATTCTCCCGGATGGAAATTTGCCGAATATGAAATGAAGGGCGTTCCGGTTCGCTTGGAGCTGGGTCCTCGCGACATCGAAAACGGCGTTTGCGTTTTGGTTTTGCGCCACAACGGCGAAAAGAGAGTGGTGAAACTGGAAGATCTGGAAACCGAACTTGCAAAAGCACTTTCCGACGTGACCGCAGGGCTTTACGAAAAGGCACTTGCCAACCGCGAAAAGAAGACCTACACCTGCACTTCTACCGATGAGATTAAACAAGCCCTTGCCGAAAACGGCCCCGGCTTCGTCCGTGCCGCTTGGTGCGGAGATGAGGCGTGCGAAGAAAAGGTGAAGGAGCTGACCGGTGTCGGAAGCCGCTGTATGCCCTTGGACGACCAAGCAAACGTTTCGGGAACCTGCGTGTGCTGCGGAAAAGAAGCCAAGCACGTGGTTCTGTGGGGAATCGCTTATTGATCGGAGTAGGATTATGATCGAACAAATCAAACAACTCAAAAAAGAAAAGAACGCTCTGATTTTGGCTCACTACTACGCTCCTTTGGAACTTTGGGAAGTGGCGGATCTGGTGGGTGACAGTTTAGAGCTTTCCCGAAAAGCCGCCGCGGCAAAGGAAGAGATGATCGTATTTTGCGGCGTTCGCTTTATGGCAGAATCGGCAAAGATTCTCAACCCCGAAAAGAAGGTTCTGCTTCTGGTTGCCGATGCCGGCTGTCCGATGGCGGATATGATCGAGGTAGAACAACTTCGAAAGCTGAAAGCGCAGCATCCCAAAGCCGCTGTCATCTGCTACGTCAACTCCTCTGCCGAGGTGAAGGCGGAAAGTGACATCTGCTGCACCTCCTCCAACGCAGTGAAAGTTGCCGCTTCTCTTTCTCAAAAAGAGATCATTTTCGTGCCGGACCGCAATTTGGGATCGTTTGTTGCCTCCCACTATCCGGACAAAACCTTCCACTTGATCGAGGGCTTTTGTCCCATTCACAACGCATGCACGGTAGAAGATCTGAAAAAAGCAAAAAAACTCCATCCCGACGCTCTGATTGCCGCTCATCCCGAGTGCGGCAAGGGCACTTCCGCTGTGGCTGACTTTGTGGGCTCGACCACCGGCATTCTGGAATTTTGCCGCAAGAGCAGCGGAAAAGAATTTATCATCGGAACGGAACAGGAAATCGTTCGTGCTCTGCAAAAAGAGCTGCCCGAAAAGGTGTTTTATCCCGGAAAAGAGGAATTTCTCTGCACCGATATGAAGAAAAACACGCTCGAAACGCTCCTTGCCGCCTTGAAAGAGGAAAAAAATGTCATCGAACTGGCGCCGGACGTGCTTTCACGTGCCAGACAAAGCTTAGAAAAAATGATCAATCTGTAAGAGGTATCCCAAATGCGCCAATTTTTATATTCCGACATTGACCGACTTTGCGATCTGCCCACCGAATTTTTCGACGTGGTCGTAGTCGGCAGCGGCATTGCCGGACTTTACGCGGCTTTGAACTTGGATGAAACAAAAAAAGTCGCCATTCTGACAAAAACCGAGCTCAAAGATTCCAGCTCTTGGCAAGCCCAAGGCGGAATCGCCGCCGTTCTCACCGAAGAAGACTGCTTCCAGCTCCACATTGAAGACACCCTCACCGCCGGTGCGGGACTTTGCAAGGAAGAAGCGGTCAGGGTTTTGGTGGAAGAGGGTCCGCAGAACATTCACACCCTCGAAGAATGGGACGTTCCCTTTGACTACAACGAATCCGGCCGCCTCATTTTGGGACGGGAAGGCGGACACCGCCTGCGCCGCATCGCCCACTGTGACGGTGACGCCACCGGTCGCGAAACCACCAAGCGTTTGGGACAGATCGTTCAGACTCGCCCCAACATCACCCTTTATTTCCGTCACGCAATGACCGACCTTGTGACCGATGAAAACGGGGTTTGCGGCATGGTGGTCTATCGCGAAGAAACCCGTTCTTGGTGCTATTTTGCCACCCGCAACGTCATTATCGCCACGGGCGGAATCGGTCAACTCTACACCCACACCACCAATCCCCGCGGTGCGGTCGGTGACGGTATGGCAACTGCGTTCCGCGCCGGTGCTACACCCGAAAATATGGAAATGGTGCAGTTCCACCCCTCCACGCTGATGGCAGAAAAAATGCAGGGACGCCTGTTTTTGATTTCCGAGGCGGTGCGCGGGGAAGGCGCGATCCTGCGCAACGGCGCGGGAGAGGCCTTTATGCAAGACAAGCACCCCATGAAGGATTTGGCTCCCAGAGATATCGTTACCCGTAATATTTTGAAAGAACTGCGACGCACCGGAGAAGATCGGGCGTATTTGGACTGCTCCAATATGACGCGCGAATTCTTCCTGCATCGCTTCCCCAATATTTCCGCTCAGTGCTCCTCTTTGGGCATTGATTTGACGCGCGATTACATTCCGATCCATCCCGCTCAGCACTATTTTATGGGCGGTGTGGCAACGGATCTGAACGGACAGACCAACGTTCCCGGGCTCTACGCCTGCGGCGAGGTCAGCTGTACCGGTGTTCACGGCGCCAACCGCTTGGCATCCAACTCGATGCTCGAGTGCCTGGTATTCGGAAAGAGATGCGCGAAAAGCATCAATGATAACACGCGCACCGATCGTCCGAACATTCCCACCTTGCCGAAAAACCAAGCGAATTTAACAATCTTGCCGGAGGAAATCAAATCCGATCGGGCAAAATTGCGCAAGACCCTCTCCCACGCATTCGGTGCGGTTCGCCGCACGGGCGAAATGCAATACAGTTTAAAGCAGATCCGCGCCTTAGCTCAAAAATACGACCAGGCGATCTGCTCCGATCCGATGACGGTGGAAATGTGCAATATGACTCTGGTTGCCCTCAAAATTGCGGAAGCCGCAGTAGCTCGCAAAGAGAGTATCGGCGCCCACTATATTGAAGATTAAAGGAGAGATTCCATGTTGGATCTGAACTTGAACGATTTGATCGAACGCGCATTGAAAGAGGATATCGGAACGGGTGATATTACTACCTGCTCTACCATTCCGGAGGACAAGGTCATTACCGGCCGTTTCCTTGCCAAAGAAGCGGGCATTCTCTGCGGAATGGAAGTGGCAAAAGCGGTGTTCCGCTACGTTGACCCTACCATTGAACTGAGTAGCACCAAATCCGACGGCGACAAGATCGAAGTCGGCGAGGTGATCGCAACCGTTTCGGGAAATGCTCGTTCCATTCTCACGGGAGAACGCCTTTCCTTGAATCTGATGCAGCACATGTCCGGCATTGCCACGAGAACCAACGAAGCCGTCCAAAAGGTGGCGGGAACGCGCGCACGCATTGCCGACACCCGTAAAACCACACCCGGACTGCGCGTGCTGGAAAAATATGCGGTCAAATGCGGCGGCGGCTCCAATCACCGTTTCAATTTGGCAGACGGGGTACTGATCAAAGACAATCACATCGTTTCCGCAGGCGGAATTACCCAAGCGGTTTCGATGGCACGCAGCAACATTCCCCACACACTCAAAATCGAAGTCGAGGTCGAAACCTTTGACCAGTTGAAGGAAGCACTGGATGCCGGTGCCGACATCATTATGCTGGATAATATGACCTATGATGAAATGAAACAGGCAGTGGAAATCGTAAACGGAAGAGCGCTGACCGAGGCGAGCGGCAATATGGGCGAAAAAGACCTGAAAAAAGTTGCCGAAACCGGTGTTGATTTGATTTCCATCGGTGCACTGACCCACTCCGTCAAGGCGCTGGACATCAGCTTAAAATTCAAGTTTTAACCTACTTTCTTTTGAAAAAGAAAGTGTGACAAAGAAAACGTCGTAATGAATGACAATAAAAAGAAGGACTGAAATCTCAGCCCTTCTTTTGTTTTTTTATTTTTCCCCTTGCAAAAGTTTTTGGAGGTTCAGAACCTTTTTTCAAAAAGGTTCTGAGCACAAAAGCTTCTTTGGTTCCCATCTTTCAAAGAAAGGAACCCGCTTCTCTTCACTTGGTACGAAAAATTTTTCGCAGAATCCCTCTTAAGAATCGGGGGGAGCGAAACACCATGATTTTCATCTGCTGCCTCCTTCCACTCAACATTTCGAAAATAATATCCCGGCGGTCACGATCACGCCTGCCTCCAAAACGATCAGAACCGTTTCCGGCAGAAAGAACGCGACCAAAATACCACAGCCGAACGACATAACCCCAATGCCCACGGTTTTTGCCCTTGTCATCATCATGCTCTCCCAAAAAAAGTATGTTCTGATTGTATTATATGCCGAAAAGAAAAAAAGGTTTCTTCTTCTCAAATTTTTTCTTGTTTCATACAATAAATTGAGGTGAAACCAATGAAAACAAAGCCAAAAGCAAAAAAAGACGAGAAGAAAACCCCGCCCCTTGTCCTACCCCCTGCGGCAATCACAAAAATCGAGCCCACAAAATACGCATCGCTTCTGAAAACGTGGTCGGGCAAGTGGCAGGACAAAAGCACCGTCGCCTACCGGGTTACCTTGCCGTCAATCGAAGAGACCGATACCATGCAGTATTTAGAATCCCTTCGCGACGCCTTTCTCCTCTTTCTCAAAAAAGCCGCCGCAACCCAAAGAAACGAGGTTTGGTTCGGAGGGCTGAGCGTTTCCGTTCACGAAAACACCCTCACCCTCTCCACGGCTTTCTGCCCCTTTTCCGAGCGCGCTTTTGTGCCGCGGGCAAAGCTTTTCCTCGACGAGAACGGCGCGATTCAAGGCATCACCCCTCATCGCAAAACAAAATGAAAAAAGAATGCGAGACTTCCCGGTCGAAAGTCTCGCGTTTTTCTGTTTACGAAAAAAGATCTCTTTCATCGTCCCCCGCGTCTTCCCACTTACCCTGCTTTGCCCAAGGGCAGGTGGCAGGCCACGGCGGCAAATTCCGTTCCCGATTGAGCTGCCAAGGGGCTTGAGAGCCGTCGGGAAGAGCGGCTTGATCGGGAACCGATCTTGCGCCGACCGTCGGCAGGCATCCGGCCTCCACCGCATCGGAAATGGCGGCAAGCCGCGTTCTGGTTTGGTTGCCTACCACGCCATCCGCCGCAAGTCCGAAGATCCGCTGAAACGCGATCACGGCAGTTTCGGTTCTGCGCCCGAAGACCCCGTCCACCGAAACCGCAGGCACCGCGGCAACGGAAGCGTGAATCTCATTGAGCCGCTCCTGCACCCAGCGCACGTCCGCACCGGTGTTTCCGTAGCGCAAAAGCCGACCGGTCAAAACTTCGCCGTTGTCCAAGCACCCCGAAGCAATCGATCCGAAGGTGCGATTGAGTGCATTCCAAGTCACTCTTCCTACCACGCCGTCCACCGAAAGGCCGAACAGCCGCTGGAATTCTCGCACCGCCGTGCGCATTCGTGTCCCGAAAATACCGTCCTCTTCGAGCGAAGGAATGGTGACAAACACGGGTCGAATGCGATTGAGAAGCATCTGCACGTACAAAACGTTTTCCCCGGAAGCGCCGATGCGCAAGGGAGAGCCGGGATAGGGCTTAATACGCAGATTCCCCTCCTCCGTTACGTCCAAATACACCGAAACGATTCGATTCCAGGTATTTTCCCCCACCACACCGTCTACAAAAAGACCGTAATAGTCCTGAAAGGCGCGAACCGCGTTTTGCGTGCTTCTGCCAAAACGCCCGTCAATGGCAAGATCGGGCAAAAAAGGATTGAACGCGGCAACCGTTTTCAGATAAAACTGCAGGGTTTGCACCGAAGTGCCGGTATCCCCGAAACGAAGCAGGCCCGGGAACGCGTTGTCATCGTACTGTGGCCGCTCCCCTTCGCTGTTGAGCTCCGCTAATTTCTTCACCGCAACGTAAATATAGGAAATGCGATACCAAGTTTTCTTTCCCACCACGCCGTCCGGCGTCAAATCAAAAATGCGCTGAAACGCGCGCACCGCCGCCTGCGTTTCGGCCCCGAATACACCGTCCACCCGATTGATGGCGCCAATGGCGGGGTAATTGACGCGAATGCGGTTGAGCTGTTGCTGAATCGTCTTCACCGATTGGCCGGAAGAGCCGACTCGCAAGGGAGAGCCGGGGTAAGATTCTTCAATGCCGCGGATGTCGTTGCTTTCCACGATTTCCACGTCACCGTAATAAAACTGGAGAATTTCCTCCACCGAAAGACCGTTGTTGGCAAGCGTTACCGTCCCCCATTGAGAAAGCCCTGCGCAGGTAACGCTCGTGCCGTTGCAGTATTCCGCAAAATACGGATCGATCCTGCCGGGTCGGCGGATGTATTCATTGAAAATCTCATCGACAATGGCAGAAATGCTGTCGTAAATGTTCCTGCCGTAAACGTAGTACTGATCGTAAGCGGTGGAATTGGTGATATTGAAATTATATCCTCGGGAGGGATACCACTCGGTAAAAATACGATTGAGCGCAAGGGAAATCTGGCAGAGAATATTCGCACGAAGACTTCGTTCCGGCCAAGTCGGGTAGACTTCGCTCGACGCCACGTTTTTGATGTAATCCACAAAGGGCACGGTCACGTTCGAGGCGGAAGAGGCGGGCGTTCCCAAATGCACGGTGATTCGTTCGGGAATGAACACGCTCGAGAGAACTCGCTCGTCCCCACTGGGCTTTTCACGAAAACGGTCAGAGTCCGAGCGCAGCGCGTGCGGTCCGATTTCATATTCCAGCACCTCATCTTCGCTCTGTCCGCGCGGGATCATTTCCACGGGAAGCTGGCTCTTCTCGTCGGCAAAAATCTGAACGCCGCGGATCAAAAAGCTATAAAATCCATCGGCAGACACCAACACGTCATACGTCGAATACGGAAGTTCTTCCTGCGGGGAAAGCGAGAGCGCGCGATCGGGAGCGGAAAGGGAAAAGCTGCGCGAAACACCGCCCGCACCACTGACCCGATCCTCTCCCAAAATCTCTCCCGAGGGGGAAAGGATCTGAACGAGCGCACCCGGCACGGGGAACGCACTGTCCGCACTGCGAACGGTAACAAAAAGGGTTCCTTGAGCCATAAACAATCTCCTTTCAAAAACAAGCTTGTTCTATTTTATGTTGCTCCCCTTTTTCGGTGATTTTGTTTGAATTGACAAAAAAGGCGAAAAATGCTATCATTGGTTAGATTTTTAATAGAAAAGAGGACTTGTTTTGGCAAGCAGAAAAACCGTCCGCATCCGCAGTATCGTCTATGCCGCCGTTTGTCTGGCGCTGTGTATCGTTCTGCCCTTTTTGACGGGCAACATCCCCGCCCTCGGAAAGCAGTTTGCGCCCATGCATTTTCCCGTCCTTTTGTGCGGCTATATCGCAGGCCCCGTCTGGGGCTGTGTCGTCGGCGCCATCGCGCCTTTTCTGCGCTATTTTGTTGCAGGCGCTCCCGCACTCTATCCCGATGCGATCCGCATGGCGGCAGAGCTTTGTGTCTACGGCCTTTCGGCAGGGCTTTTTTATCGGTATCTGCCTAAAAAGCCCTTGGGCATTTACTCCGGCCTTCTCTGCGCACAGTTCTTCGGACGGCTGGCTTGGGGCATCACGCAGTATCTGCTGAGCGTAATCGATCCCGCCAATCCCTTTTACATCGAAATGGTTGCCACACAAACCGTGACCGCTTCCCTTTACGGCATTCTGATTCAGCTTGTTCTCATCCCCCCCATTGTCCTTGCCATGCAAAGAGCAAGGTTCATTTCCAAATATTGAAGCAAAAGAAAAAACCACCCGAATCGGGTGGTTTTTTTGTTTTGCTTTTCATCGGTCTTCGCGGAAATAATTTTGCCCCAGCGCGGCGGGCAGACCGGAGCTTCCGCGCTTGTTTCGAATGGAGGTGATCAAGAGAACGATCGCGGTGATGATGAAGGGAAGCGCCTGATAGAGCTGAGTGGGAATCTTGGCAAGGAAGCCGAGTGTTTCGGGGAAGGTCATTGCAAGACTGGTTCCGGACACGCGCAAGGTGTTGAAAAAGCCGAATACGAACGTGCCCACAATCGCAAGGGCGGGATTCCAATTGGCGAAGATAACCAGCGCCACGGCAATCCAGCCATAGCCGTTGATCCAGCAGCTGCTGTTAAACGAGCCGGACATATTCAGCGCCATATAATAGCCGCCGATGCCCATAATGCCGCAGCCCAAAATGATGTGCAGATATTTGGTTCGTTTCACGTTGATTCCGACCGAATCTGCCGCCGCGGGATTTTCTCCCACTGCGCGAAGGCGCAATCCGGGCGTACTGTGCTTTAAGTACCACCACATCAAAACGGCGATCACAACTCCCAGATACACCAGCGCGTTGTGAGAAAAGAAGCCGTATCCGATCACGGGAATCTTGGAAAGGACGGGAATGGGCTTTTCCGCAAAGCCGCTGACAATGTTTTCAAAATTTCCCATCACCGGCCAACCGACGGCTTTGACGCCGTTGCCGACGAAAAAGTAAATGCCCAAACCAAAGGTGGTCAGAGTCAAGCCGGTAATGTTCTGATTGGCTTGGAGAGAAACGGTGAGGACGGCAAACAAAAGACCGCAAAGCGCGCCCATCACAAACGCCGCTAAAATCCCCATCCCAATGCTATTGGTGTAGCATCCCAAAAGATAACCGAAAATCGCGCCGACTGCCATCGTACCCTCGACACCGAGGTTCAAGCTGCCGGATTTTTCGACTACGATTTCCCCTACCGTGCCGTAGAGCAAGGGAATGTTAAACACCACGATATTATGAATAAAAGAAGTAATAACGCCAAGTTTATCCATTGGTTTTTCCTCCTTTTTGCGTGCGAACCATCTGGAATCGAGTGTAGAAATCGGCGGCCAACACCAAGAAGAGAATCAAGCCCTGAAGCATATTCGCAAAGCTGGAGTCGACACGGGAAAACGTGGCGGCAGCCACCATCGAACCGTGCTGCAACACACAGATCAGAGCAGAAACCACCAAAATCACACCGGTGTTGAGCTGGGAAAGCCACGCAACCGTGATTCCCGTCCAGCCCACGTCGTCGGTGATGGCAGTGGAAAGCACCCCTGCCGTGCCCACCTTGAATGCGGCGGAAAGACCGATCAGCGCGGCGGAAAGAAAGACCGTGCGCAGCACAATGCGTCCCGATTTCATACCGGCGTAACGTGCCGTTCCGGCACTGTCACCGATGACGCTGATCTCATATCCGTGCTTGGTGTATTTTAAATAAACAAACATCAAAACCGCAAGAGCGAGTGTGAAGAGAACGCAAACGTTGAGCTCAAATTTTCCGCCCAAAGGAATGCCGGTAAACGAAGCGATCTCGCGGAAACTGCGGAACACGGGACGGGCAGAGCCCTCGTCCAAGAAAAAGTTCCAATCCGCTTTGGTTTCCCCGATAAAATTGAGAACGTAAAGCGCGATGTAGTTGAGCATCAGGGTCATCAAGGTTTCGTTGGTGCCAAAGCGCACCTTGAGCGCGCCGGCAAGAAGACCGTAAAGTCCGGCAAGAAGCATCGCGGCAAGACACATCAAAAGAAGCGTTGCCCACATCGGAGCGTGCGGCCCGACGCGGAAAGCAATGAACGCCGCGGCAATGGAGCCCATAATGAACTGTCCCTCGCCGCCGATGTTCCAAAATCGCATTTTGAAGGAGAGGGAAAGCGCGATTGAGGTCAGCGCCAGCGGAACGAGCTCCTTGAAATAGTTCATAAAGGTTTTATAGGCAATGCGGTTGCCGACCGTGCCCATCGTGAACATCTGAAAATAATATTCGATCGGGTCAACGTCAATGGCAAGAAGAATGCCCGCGCCGATCAAAAGCGCCAGAAGCACCGCCGCAAGATAAATCAAACAGCGCTTCCAAAGAGGGCAGTGGTTGCGTTTTACAATATGAAATCCCATCCTCACACCTCCTTGCCGTCTTCAATCAGAGAATCCTTGGCGATTCCCACTTTTTTCTCAATCTGTTCGGTCAGATCCAAAGAGCCGGTCATCATCAGACCCAATTCTTCCTTGGTGGTTTTGTGTGCGTGAACCACACCCATCACCTTACCGTGACAAAGCACCAAAATCTTATCGCACAGCGCCATCATCACGTCCAAATCCTCGCCCACGAACAAGATTCCCACACCGGCAAGCTTTTGCTGATTGAGAATGTTGTAAACGGCGTACGAGGAATGGATGTCAAGTCCTCTAACCGGATACGCGGTGACGATCACGTTAGGACCGACCTTGATTTCTCTTCCCAACAGTACCTTTTGAACGTTACCGCCGGAAAGACGGCGAACAGGCGTTTCGGTGCCGGGAGTGACCACCTCTAAATCGCGGATCACTTCCTGCGCATCGCGGCGACCCAGCTTTCGATCCACAAACGGACCTTTGCTGTCCGCGTATTTTTTCAGAAGCATATTGTCCGTAATGGACATGGAAGGCGCCAGTCCGATTCCCAAGCGATCCTCGGGAATAAAGGACATAGAAATGCCTTTTTGCAAAATCGCCTTGGGTGCGAGCCCTGCGATGTTTTCTCCCTTGTGAATGATCTTGCCGCCGCAGATGGGACGCAGTCCCGCAATGGCCTCGCACAGCTCCTTCTGACCGCAACCGGCAATGCCGGCAACACCCAAAATTTCACCGCCGCGGATGTAAAAGCTAACGTTGTCAATGGCTTTTGCGCCGGCATCGTTTCGGATGCTCAGATCGCGCACCTCCAAAAGAGGACGGGTCTTTTCCACGATCGGTCGGTCAATGTTCAGATCAACTTTTCTGCCCACCATCCACTCGGTCAATTCCTGCTCGCTGGTGTCTTTTGTGTTGACGGTGGTAATGTATTTTCCTTTGCGCAAAATGGACACGCGATCGGAAATAGCCATCACCTCGTTGAGCTTGTGGGTGATGATGATAATGGCGTGCCCCTCTTCTTTCATACGGCGAAGGACACCGAAGAGCTTTTCGATCTCCTGCACGGTCAGAACGGCGGTCGGCTCATCCAAAATGATGATCTTTGCGCCGTAATAGAGAACCTTGACGATTTCCAAGGTCTGTTTTTCGGACACGGCCATGTTGTATACTTTTTTCTTCGGATCTAAATCAAAACCGAATTTGCGCGCAATCTCTTCGATTTTTTGATAGCGGTTTTTGCGAAGTGCCAATCCCGCCTTGTCCTGACCCATCCAAATGTTATCAGCGGCAGAAAACACGTCCACCAGTTTAAAATGCTGGTGAACCATTCCGATCCCAAGCTTTTTGGCATCCTCGGGAGAGTCGATGGAAACCTCTTTGCCCCCTACAAAAATTCTGCCTTGATCGGGTTTGTAAATTCCCGAGAGCATATTCATCAGTGTCGTTTTGCCGGAGCCGTTTTCGCCCAAAAGAGCCAGAATTTCACCCTCTTTGACGCTCAAATTGATCTGGCTGTTGGCAACCACACTGCCGAAGGCTTTGGTGAGCCCAACCGTTTCGATGGCAAACGTTTCTGCCATGATTTCCTCCTTTTTGTCATGTCAATTCCAAACACAAGACAAAAAACCGTCCTTTTTTGTTTTCTGTCTTCTGCACGGAATGAAAATCCGAGCCGGTCGGAAATTCCGGCCGGCCCGGGTTTGGTTTTGCGTTACGCTTTACGCTTCTTCTACTCCTGCAACGAAGTAATTCATCGAACCGGTGATCACGCCGTCTGCAACAGACTCGCCGCCGGCTGCCACGATTTCGGTGCCTTTGTTGTCCATCAAAGCAGCGTCTGCTTTGGTCACAGTGCCGTCAGCAGCGATAGAGAGTTTCACGCCGGAGAACACGTCCCATTCGCCCTTCACGATCATTTCGCGAACAGCTTCGATGGCTTTATCGGTGTTGGGAGCGCAGTTTTCACTCAGAGGAGAAACGTCTACAAAGCCCTCTTTCAGACCGCCGTAGTAAGCGGAAGAGCCCATTTCGGAAACGAATTTGTCTGCGGTGCCGCAGTCCATTGCTGCCTGAATGGCGGTTTTGTAATATACGTTCCAGTTCCAGATAGCAGCGGTCAGATGCGCCTTGGGAGCATCGCCGGTCATATCGGAGTTGTAGCCACAGCCGAATACGTTTGCCTTTTCGGCGGCGATCTGGGGCTGAGCGGAGTCACAGTGCTGTGCAATGATGCCGCAGTTGTAGGAGGTGATCAACTCTTTTGCAAAAGCAGATTCGTTCACTTCGTCTGCCCAAGCGCCGAGGTTCTTCACAAACACCTTAGCATTGGGGTTCACGGCCTGAACACCCAGAGCAAAGCCGTTGATACCGGAAGCGGTTTCGGCATATTCGGTGCCGTAAGCGGCAACGTAGCCGACGTTGTTGTTGCCGGTCTGCAGGGTCTTCAGACCTGCTGCGATACCGGAAAGGTAACGGGCCTGATATGCTCTGCCGAAGTAGTTGTTGAAGTTGGTTTCGTTGGATTTATAACCGGTTGCGTGAGAGAAGATGACGTCGGTGTATTCACCGGCAGCTTCTTCCAGCGCGTCAATGTATCCGAAAGAGATACCGAAGATGATGTTCACGCCCTTACCCACGAGGGTATCCACAGCGGAAAGAACCTGCTCTTTGTCTTCGGGAACTTCGTCTACGATGAAGAGCTGTTTGTCAACGTCCATACCAAGCGATTCCATTGCCTTGGTGATGCCGTTGTGATGTGCGAAGGTGTAACCGGCGGTGTCGTTCTTACTGTTGATGTAGATGGCGCCGACCTTGAAGGTCTTGGCATCGCCTGCGCCTTCCGAAGTACCGGGTTCTGCGGTACCGCAGCTGACACAAGCCAAGATCATCAGACAGCTGAGAAACAGTGCGATGAGTTTTTTCATAATTGCCTCCTGAAAATGTTTTTGTTGGGATTTTTCCCGACAGCAAAGTTCGTCTTTACTGTATACGTTTATTTTACACAATCTGCCAAAAAAAGACAATGCTTTTTTGAAAAAAAGAAGCAAAATGAACGAAATTTTTTACGCGCGCTTCTCGTCCCGTTCTTCGTCCTGCGAAGGGTGCGCCATCTCTTCTAAAGCAGAGCGCAAAATGTTCTTTTCTTTCCGAGAAAATACGAAAACGGGTAAGAGCAAAAGAAAGGCGGACAAAAGAAACCAAAGAGCCGTTTCCACGCTGTCGGGCAAAAGCGAAAGCCCCGCAGCGATCATCGCGGCACACCAGAGAAGATAGCAGATCAAACTTCCGATCGGTCGAAAAAAGCCGTAGCGGATGCACTTCTGATCCGAGAGAAGCGAGCCGTAAAGCGTGGTAGAAAACAGGGCGAAAACGCCCTTTTTCTTGCGGTACATACAAATTCTTTTTCCGCGCCGCGAGCCCGCAATGCAGTCGTGATCGCAAAGACGAAACCGCGAAAGGGGGGTGGAAAACGTCACCGTCTTATCAAAATTGCGGAAGAATTTTTCTTCCGAAGTCAAAGGGAATTGTTTCATATCAAGAAAAATATTTTTCCGAGGAAACTCGGAATCCGATTGCCTCTAAAATATGCTTTTCCGAGATCATTTGCGCGCCTTCCAAGTCCGCAATGGTGCGGGAAAGCCGCAAAATTCTGTCGTATCCGCGCGCCGAGAGATGCAGCGCGGAAAAGCTCTCCTTCAAAAGTGCACTGCCACCCTCGTCGGGCACGCAAAAGTGCTTGGTCAAAGCGCCGGTCAAGGCGCCGTTACAGAGAATCCCGTGCTCGCGATAGCGCTCTTTGGCAATCTGCCGTACCCGATCGACGCGTTCCCGAACCTGCGCACTCGTTTCCACTTTCTTGGCATCCTGAAGCTGATCGTAGGAAAGCGCGGGCACTTCCACTCGCATATCAATGCGATCGAGCAGAGGTCCGGAAATTTTTCCCAAATAGCGCTCCACCGCGCTTTTTGAGCAGGAGCAAGGATGCGAGGAATCCCCGAAATAGCCGCAGGGGCAAGGGTTCATCGCACAAACGAGCATAAAATCCGAGGGAAAGGTCATCTTCCAAGCGGCGCGGGTGATGGTGATCACCCGATCCTCCAGCGGTTGTCGCAGCACCTCTAAGCTTCGCTTCTCAAATTCCGGCAATTCATCCAAAAACAAAACCCCTCCGTGCGCCAGCGAAAGTTCCCCCGGCTGCGGGGTTTGTCCGCCGCCGGCAAGACCGGCAAAGCTCATCGTGTGATGGGGCGAGCGAAACGGTCTTTGCGTCAGAAGCGCCGTGTCTTTCGGAAGCGTTCCGGCAACGGAATGAATGGCGGTGGTGCGAAGCATTTCTTCAAATTCCATTTGCGGCAAAATTCCGGGAAGGGCTTTGGCAAGCATACTTTTTCCACTGCCGGGCGGTCCTACGAGAAGAAGATTGTGCCCGCCGGCGGCGGCAATCTCAAGGGCTCTTTTTGCCATTTCCTGACCGCGAATATCGGCAAAATCCACCGGACACGCAACGCTCCGTTTCGCCTCGTCAAGGGAAAACGCGGCAGGAGTCAAAAGGTTCTTTCCCGTCAGGTGATCGACGATCTGACCGGCGTGCTCGGCGCCGTAAACGGTAAGTCCCTCTACCACGCTGCACTCTTTTTCATTCTCCTTGGGAACGAACACCCTCTTTGCGCCCGCTTTTTTTGCCGCAAGAGCAAGAAGGAGTGCACCGGGGCCGGCGCGCAGATCTCCCGCAAGACCCACCTCTCCGAAGAAGGCAGTGTCGGAAAGATCGATTGTTTGTAACACGGTTTTGCAAAGCAGAGCGATCAAAATCGGCAAGTCAAACGCACTCCCCTGCTTCTTTCGATCCGCAGGGGCAAGGTTGACCGTCACGGCGCCGCCGGACAAAGGAAAACCCAGCGTCTGCGCGGCGGCGTGAATGCGACTGACGGATTCTTTTACCGCGGCATCGGGAAGACCGATGATTTGAAGTCCCGGAAGCCCCCGACCGAAATACGCCTCCACCACGACGGGAAATCCTTCCAAACCCCACAATGCGGCAGAAGCAATCTTGACGATCATCGTGTTCTCCTCCTTAAATTCTTCCAAAAATTGCTTTTATTTTACCATAGGAAAAAAGAAAAAGCAAAAAAAATCTTTTTTTCCTAAAATTTGTCGCACTTTTTCGAAAAAATCCTCTGATTTCGCTTTACATTCGCTCTCTTTGGTGATATAATCTCATATGGAAAATTAAATCTAATTCTTATAGAAGAAAGGAATTTTGTTATCATGGTCACAAGAAAGAAAATGTCCATGGATGGTAACACCGCTGCGGCACACGTTTCCTACGCGTTCACCGAAGTGGCAGCCATCTACCCCATTACCCCTTCCAGCGTAATGGCAGAACTGACCGACGCTTGGTCCGCCAACGGATTGAAAAACATCTTCGGCGAAGAAGTGAAGGTCACTGAAATGCAGTCCGAAGCCGGTGCTGCCGGTACCGTTCACGGCTCTCTTGCCGCCGGTGCTCTCACCACCACCTTTACCGCTTCTCAGGGTCTGCTTCTCATGATCCCCAATATGTACAAAATCGCAGGCGAACTTCTCCCCGGTGTTATCCACTGCTCTGCACGCTGCGTTGCTTCTCACGCGCTGAACATCTTCGGCGATCACAGTGACGTTTATGCTTGCCGTCAGACCGGTTTTGCTATGATGGCAAACACCAACCCGCAGGAAGTTATGGACTTGGGTGCCGTTGCTCACTTGGCAGCCATCAAAGGCAGAGTTCCTTTCCTGAACTTCTTTGACGGCTTCCGCACCTCTCACGAAATCCAGAAGATCAGCGTTTGGGATTACAACGATCTGGCTGAAATGATCGACAAGGACGCTCTTGCCGCATTCCGTCAGAGAGCGCTCAACCCCGAACATCCCGTTCTCCGCGGTTCCGCTGAAAACGGCGACATCTTCTTCCAGCACAGAGAAGCTTGCAACCGTTACTATGACGCTCTTCCCGAAATCGTAGAAGAGTACATGGATAAGGTCAACGCTAAAATCGGCACCAACTACAAGCTCTTCAACTACTACGGCGCTCCCGATGCTGAAAAGGTTATCATCGCAATGGGCTCCATCTGCGACGTAGCAGAAGAAGTGATCGATTACATGAACGCTCACGGCGAAAAGGTTGGTTTGGTTAAGGTTCGTCTGTATCGTCCTTTCCGTGCAGACAAGCTCATCGAAGCCATCCCCGCTACCGCGAAGAAGATCGCCGTTCTCGACAGAACCAAAGAACCCGGTTCTCTGGGCGAACCCCTTTACCTCGACGTTGTTACCGCACTGGCAACCTCCGGCAAGACCGACATCAAGGTGGTTGGCGGTCGTTACGGTCTGGGCTCCAAGGATACTCCTCCTCAGAGCATCTTCGCCGTATATGAAAACCTCGACAAAGCAGAACCCAAGAACAACTTTACCATTGGTATCGTAGACGACGTAACCGGTCTTTCTCTCGAAGAGAAGAGCGCTCCCGATACCGCTGCAGAAGGAACCATCTCCTGCAAGTTCTGGGGTCTGGGCGGCGACGGTACCGTTGGTGCAAACAAGAACTCCATCAAGATCATCGGTGACCACACCGACAAGTTCATTCAGGCATACTTCCAGTATGACTCCAAGAAGACCGGTGGTGTGACCATTTCCCACTTGCGTTTCGGCGACAAGGAAATCAAGTCCCCCTATTACATCACCAAGGCAAACTTCGTTGCTTGCCACAACTCTTCTTACATCCTCAAGGGATATAAGATTGTTCAGGATGTGAAACCCGGCGGCACCTTCATGCTGGACTGCCAGTGGAAAGAAGATGAGCTCGACGCTCACCTACCCGCAGACGTAAAAGCTTACATCGCTCAGAACAACATCAAGTTCTACACCATTGACGCTACCACCATCGCTACCAAGCAGATCGGTAACCCCAAGGTTAAGAACACCATTCTTCAGTCCGCATTCTTTGCTCTTGCGAACATCCTTCCCAAGGACGAAGCAATCGAATATATGAAGAAGATGGCATACAAGTCCTACATCAAGAAGGGCGAAGCCATTGTTGAACTGAACTACAAAGCAATCGACGCCGGCGCAAACGCTATGACCGAAATTGCTGTTCCCGAAGCTTGGAAGAGCATCGAAGTGAAGGAAGAAAAGACCGTTGCTACCGGTAAGCGCGAAGACCTCGTGAAGTTTGTCAACGAGATCGTAGAACCCGTTTCCAAGATGAACGGCGATTCTCTCCCCGTTTCCCGCTTCGCAGAGCTCGCTGACGGTACCTTCCCGCAGGGTTCCGCTGCATACGAAAAGAGAGGCGTTGCCGTTTACGTTCCCGTATGGCATGCTGAAAACTGTATCCAGTGTAACAACTGTTCCTTCGTATGTCCTCACGCAGCCATTCGTCCCTTCGCTCTGAACGCTGACGAAGCCGCTGCTGCTCCTGCAGAAACCAAGTTCTGTGCAAAACCCGTCATCAAGACCGATTACAAGTTCACCATGGCAATTTCTCCTCTGGATTGTATGGGTTGTACCCTTTGTGTGAAGGCATGTCCCGTTACCGCAAAGGCAGAAAAAGACGGCACTCCCGAAAAGAAAGCGCTCGAAATGGTTGGTCAGGCAACTCAGCTCGATCAGCAGAAGCCCTTCGACTGGTGCGTTGCAAACGTTTCCGAAAAGGAAGAGCTCTTCAATGCTAAGACTGTAAAGGGCAGCCAGTTCAAGCAGCCCCTGCTTGAGTTCTCCGGCTCCTGCGCAGGTTGTGCAGAAACCTCTTACGCGAGACTGATCACTCAGCTCTTCGGCGAAAGAATGTACATCTCCAATGCAACCGGATGCTCCTCCATCTGGGGCGGCTCCGCACCTGCAACTCCCTACACCGTAAACACGGCAACCGGACGCGGTCCTGCTTGGGCTAACTCCCTGTTCGAAGACAACGCTGAGCACGGTTTGGGTATCCACTTGGGTCAGAAGACCATTCGTGAAAAACTCATCGGCTACGTTGGCAAGCTCCTCGAAACCATCGAAGATGCTGACAAGAAAGCCATCGCTCAGGCCTACCTTGACACCAAGGACAACGGCGCTGAAAACGAAAAAGCAACTGCTGCTCTGGTTGCAATGCTCGAGAGCTGCGATTGCAAGAACGAATGGAAAGAAAAGATCCTTGCTGAAAAAGACTACCTGTCCAAGAAGTCCATCTGGATCTTCGGTGGTGACGGTTGGGCTTACGATATCGGCTTCGGCGGTCTGGATCACGTTCTGGCAAGCGGCGAAGACGTAAACGTAATGGTATTCGATACCGAAGTTTACTCCAACACCGGCGGACAGGCATCCAAGGCATCCAACATCGGTCAGGTTGCACAGTTTGCTGCAGCCGGTAAGGCCATCGGCAAGAAGAACCTCGCTGAGATCGCAATGAGCTACGGCTATGTATACGTTGCTCAGGTTGCAATGGGTGCTGATATGAACCAGCTGCTCAAAGCTCTGACCGAAGCAGAAGCATATCCCGGACCCTCTCTGATCATTGGCTACGCACCTTGCGAAATGCACGGTATCAAGGGTACCATGCAGAACTGCCAGGTTGAAATGAAGAAGGCAGTCGAAGCAGGTTACTGGCAGATGTTCCGTTACAACCCCGCCGCTGACAAGAAACTGGTGATCGACTCCAAGGCTCCCACCGCTTCTTATCAGGAATTCATTAAGGGTGAAACCCGTTACGCCAGACTGGCACAGCAGAATCCCGAAAGAGCCGCTGCTCTCTTCGATATGGCAGAAGCCGCTGCTGCTGAAAAGTACCAGAAGCTGACCAAACTGGAAAAACTCTACGGCGAAGAATAATTCAACGCAAAAAAAGGAAACCGAGAAATCGGTTTCCTTTTTTGTTGGTCTATCGTTTTTTAACGCTTATATCACTTTGTATCCCAGCGCTTATCTTGTGGGAAGACTCCAAGGATTTTCAAGAGAATAATTGGCGCACTCTTTGATGATTTGCTTCTGTTCTTCGGTCAACACCAGATCTCCCAGAGGAATATAATGGGTAAATCTCGCACTGGCCGACACTCGATCCAGCTTCACTTCTTCGATCTTTTGTCCGGTAAGCTGCGCGTAGAAGCTGTAAGAAGCAAGCACTCGGCCAAAATCGGTTAAGTGAGTATAATCCCGATACAATTCCATCTGTGATACACCCAGAACGTTCATAGCATACATGATCGCAGTGCCGGTGCAAATGGTTTTTTGATACGTGGAGTCTTTGAGGATATGCTCTTTGGCAGCATCCGTGCACATGGTGTACTGGCGCTGCGGATCAAATCCGTATTGCGTGGTAAGTCTTTCCCGAAGTCCCTTGGGCGGCTGACGGTACCAGTCTTTGGACCAAAGCTGTTCTTGATCCGGATTCGGCCAGGAATAATGCACCCCAAAGACGTGCTCGGTCGGTACGACTTTATCCACGTAGGCTTCCAGCTTTTTTCGCAGATCAAATTGCTTTTCCTTCTCCATCAGATCCGAGCCGGTGGGATTCAAAAAGATGATATCCCAGGCTTGATCTTTCAGCGCACGCTCCATCGTACAATCGGCAAAATGGGTATAAGACGTGCCCGACGTTCTGCGATAATCATACACTGCTTCATTTCCCATGGCAAACTCAAAATGCCGGGGAATCGTACAGCCACTGTAATACAAAAATCCAAGCATATACTTCTGTTCAAACCCCTGTGCATGGAACACACGCCCCAGTTGGAAAAACACGTCGTTGGAATGGCTGTTACCCAGAATTAAAATTTTCATCACTTTTTTCTCCGTCTCACTTTGAGGGATCATTTGGTGAGAGGTCTTGGTTTCTTCTTGGGTTTTAACATCCGATTCGGTCTGCGGCTCCGTTTTCTGCTCCGTTTCCGTTTCCGTCGTGACCTTCGACAGTTGACCTGACCCGGAACAAGCGCAAAAACAAGGGAAACATAAAACAACGGTCAAGAGAATAGCTACAATTCTTCGAAACAAGGAATCCACCTCCGGTTTCTCTTTTAATTGATCGTTACGAGAGGATCGGCATCGCCCTGCACCTGAGGAAGCTGTCCGTCCCACTTTTCAATTTTCTTGTTTTCGATGATCAGCTCACTCAAAGATTGGCTGACGATCTGGTTGGCTTCGGCTTCGGCCTGCGCGCGGATGCGAATGGTTTCCGCTTCGGCTTCGGCATTGGTGATGGCAGTCTGCTTTTCCGTTTCTGCCTTCAGAAGCTGCTGCTGAGCAACCTGCTTTTCTTCAATGGCGTTGATGAATGCTTCGGAAAAGTCAAAGTTGAGAATGTTCACGTCGGTCACGAAAAGACCTTCTTCGTTCAGTTTTTCATTCAAACCGGAAATCAGACCGTCGGAAATGATGGCACGGTTGGTCACGCTCTCCTCTGCGGTGTACTGTGCGGTGATGGCTTTGAGCACTTCGTTGACCGCAGGGGTCATCAAAACGCTTTCATAGTTTCTGCCGATGTTTTTATAAATGCTGTAACTTTTGGCAGAATCGACGCGGTAGTTGATGGCAAGCGTGGTGGACACGGTTTGCAGGTCCTTGGAAAATGCTTCGGTCGCAACTTCCAGTTTGGTGATGCGGTTGTCAATCTTGACCACTTCCTGCACAAAGGGCGCTTTCAAGTGGAACCCTTCCTGCAACACGCCTTCACTGACTCGTCCCAGCGTCAGAACCACGCCGGTGTGGCCGGCTTGAATGATGGTAAAGCAGTTGGCAAGAACGAAAATCGCAAGAAAAACAATCACAACGGTTGCCGCAATCAGAGCGGGCTTTTTGGTTTTGGTACCCATGGTAAAAATCTCCTTTTCTTTTTATCGTAATATAATGATAAGTCAAATTTATTATTTTGTATGAATTAACCTTGGACGGTGTTTTGCGGCGTACCTGCCACAAACGCGGCCAAATTCTCTTCCAAAACGCGCCAGAGTCGAACGCGCGTTTCCTTCGGCGCCCAAGCCACGTGGGGGGTGAGAATGCAATTCTTCGCACCGATCAGCGGGCAAGCAGAGCTTTGCGGCTCTACGCTCAAAACGTCGGCGGCAAATCCGGCAATGCGCTCCTCATTCAACGCTTTCGCCAAAGCCGCTTCATCGACAAGACCGCCTCGTGCCGTGTTGATGATAAACGCGCCCGGCTTCATTTTCGAAATGCTTTCTTCATTGACCGCTTTTTGTGTTTCCGGAGTCATGGGACAATGGAATGAAAGAACGTCGCTTTCAGAAAACAGGGTGTCTTTGTCCACGTATTCATAGGGTGCGTCTTTTTTGGTGCGAGTATGATAAATTACGCGCATTCCCAGTGCCGAAGCAACCTTCGCCACACGGCTTCCGATGCTTCCCAGACCCATCAAGCCCAGCGTTTTGCCGGAAAGCTCCGTCATTTCATACGGGCAATAGGAGAACAGCGTCGATCGCGTCCAATCACCGTTTTGCGTGGACGCGTGATAGGAAATCAAATTCGTTGCAAACTGGAGCAAATACGCCAGTGTCATTTGCGTGACGGCATCGGCGGAATAATCGGGGACGTTGGTCACCACGATTCCCTTTTCACGGCAGGCGGCAATATCAATGTTGTTATAGCCGGTTGCCATGATGCCGATATAGCGAAGGTGCGGAAGTGCGTCGAGGATTTCGCGCGTAAAATTGACTTTGCTGCAAAGGACAACCTCGCTGTCACCGACCAGCTCTACCACCTTGTCCGGATCCGGCTTTCCGTAAAACGAAACCTCGCCGAACCGGCAAAGTCCCTCCGGAGAAATGTCCTTGTTACAAACGGTTTCCCATTCAAAAACAGTAATTTTCATCACTTTAACACTCCTTTTCTTTATTTTATCACAATTGCAATTCTAACACAACAGAAAATCATTTTTATTTCTCCTCCCTCATTATAAAAATGAGGAAAGTTATTGACATCGCAATTCGGGGGGACTAAAATATAGGAAGTAAACGTTTCCCATTCACATTTTTTTGAAAAGGAAAAAGTAAGATGAAATTTACAGCAGTAGGTGACATTCTCTGTCAAAGAAGACTTCCCGATCAATACGAGGGTCTTGCCGAAGTGCAAGAATTTATTGCCAAGGGCGACGCTCGCTTTTTCAATCTGGAAACCACCGTCCATTACGAAGGCGAATGCTATGCCTGTCAGCACTCCGGCGGCACGTACGTTCGTTGCACCCCCGAGGTCATGCAGGACATGCTCAAATTCGGCTTTAATATGACCACCTTCAACAACAACCACGCGATGGACTTTGACCACATCGGTATGGAAAAGACCATCGAATACGTCAGCCGCACCGGTATCGTTCACGCCGGCGTGGGAATGAACCTGCATCAGGCATCCGCACCTGCTTTTCTGGAAACCAAAAACGGAAGAGTGGCGCTGATTGCCGTCAACACCAGCTTTGAACCCGATATGATGGCAGGAGAGCAGGCACGCCGCATTCCCGGCAGACCCGGTATCAACGGCATTCGCATCAGCAGAAAGCTCATTCTTCCCGAGAAAGCGTTCCTCGCCGCACAGGAAATCGGCGAAAAGACGGGCGTAAACGAGCCCAAGAACATCACCCGTCGCGAGGGCTACACGCCCGCGCTTCCCGAAGGCACGTGCGAGATCGGGGATACGCTCTTTGTCAAGGGCGAGGATTACGGCATTTTGGAAACTGCCAACCCCGTCGATATGACGCGCATCAAAAACGCCATTCAAGAAGCGAGTTTGGTTTCGGATTACGTGATAATTTCCCTTCACACCCACCAGATTGTGGGCAGTGACAAGACCACCGTTTCCGAAGTGCTGAAAACCATTTGCAGAGAACTGGTAGACGCCGGCGCCGACGCGATCGTCGGTCACGGTCCGCACCTTTTGCGTGCCATTGAAGTTTACAAAGGAAAGCCCATTTTCTATTCCTTGGGCGACTTTGTGATCCAATTGTATCAGGTTCCCGTTGCGCCCGAAGATTTTTATAAGAATTACGGGCTGAATTCCGATTCCTCCGTCATTTCGCTGCTTGAAACCCGCTCCGCCGGCTTTACGCGCGGTCTGATGGAAGATAACAGAATGCTCGAAGCGGTCATCCCCTATTGGGAAACCGATGAAAACAAGAATCTGACCCGACTGGAGCTGATGCCCATCAAGTGCAACAAGGGCGACGGAAAGCATTTGGAAGGCCTGCCTCAAAGAGCAAAAAACACCTCGTTCATCGAGAATCTGGCAAAGATGAGCGCGCCTTACGGCGTGACCATCACGATGGAAAACGACGTGGCTGTGTGCCGCTGGTAAACAAAGGAGAGCAACATGGCAAACGAATTGAATCAAACCATTCTGACTTGGCTGGAAAACCACGTGGAAGAAGCAACCGCGCTTCTCAAAGAGCTTTGCGAAATTCCCGCACCCAGCCATTTTGAAGACGAAAGAGCCGCTTTTGTGAAAAACTGGCTCGAGAAGATCGGAGCAAAAGGGGTTTACGTAGACGAAGCGAAAAACGTGGTATTCCCGCTGATGTGTGAGGGAAGATGCGACATCATCTGCTTCGAAGCACACACCGACACGGTGTTCCCCGCGCAAACGCCCCTTGTGTTCCAAGAGGATGAGAAAAACTACTATTGCCCCGGTATCGGGGATGACACCGCAAACCTTGTCAATATGCTCATGACCGTGCGCTATATTGTCGAAAACGACGTAAAACCCCTTCGTCCCGTTCTCTTTGTGGCAAACTCCTGCGAAGAGGGTCTTGGCAACCTCAAGGGTACGCGCCAAATTTTCAAGGACTACGAGGGCAGAATCGAACGCTTTGTCACCTTTGACGGTAACTACACCGCTGTGACCTGCAAGAGCGTTGGTTCTCATCGCTATCAGGTTGAAGTAAAAACCGAGGGCGGCCATTCTTGGTCGAATTTCGGCAATACCAACTCTATCATCGAACTTGCTCATCTGATCGGCAAGCTTTCCGCCATCGAATTGCCCAAAAAAGAAGGCGCAAAAACCACCTTCAACGTGGGTATCATCGAAGGCGGTACTTCCGTCAACACCATTGCACAAAACGCTTCCATGCTCTACGAATACCGTTCCGACGATGCCGAGTGCCTTGCCTATATGCAGAAACGATTCTGGGAAACCGTAGAAGAATTCAAACAAACTTCCAAAGCCCAAATCGAGGTCACCGTGGTTGGCGAAAGACCTTGCGGCGAAGCCAAGGACAAAGCGCTGCATGAAGAAATGATCGAGCGCGCTGTGGCAATCAGCAAAAAATACTCCGGACTGGATTGTGCCATCCTTTCCGGTTCGACGGACTGCAACATTCCCCTCTCTCTCGGCGTTCCCGCCATCTGTCCGGGTCTGGTCAACGGCGGCGGCGCACACACCCGCGAAGAGTGGATCGGAATCGAAAGCTTTGCAATCGGCATGAAGATCGGCGCCGAAATCATCTTGGATTATTTTGAAATCTAACCTACTTTCTTTTGAAAAAGAAAGTAGGCAAAGAAAACTTTGTAATGGGTTTGCACTTCTCCAAAATTAAACAAAGAAAACTTTGTAATGGGTTTGCACTTCCCCAGAAATTAAACAAAGAAAACTTTGTAATGGGGTCTATTTTATAATCCCCCTTACAAAAGTTTTTGGGGTTTGGACCTTTTTTCAAAAAGGTTCAAGAAAAGGACTGATTTCTCAGTCCTTTTCTTTTTTATTCTATTTTCCTATTGTGAAAAAGAGAAAAGTTTTCCATCTTGAATTGAACGCGAATTTATGATACACTGTTTTTAAGTATATATTTTAGGAGGTGGCTATGGAGCTGAGCGTGATCGTACCCGTTTACAACGCCGAAAAAACACTGCGGCAAACGCTGGATTCTCTTCTCGCGCAAACCGATCTCGCCTTTCCTTGGGAAGTGGTCGCGGTAGACGACGGCTCCGAGGATTCCGGCCTTTCCATTCTCCGAGAATATGAAAAAAAGGCAGAGGAGAAGGGCATCTTATTCCGTGTTTTTTCCTATCCCAACGGCGGTGTCGGCAAGTGCCGCAACCGTGGACTTGAGCTCGCACAAGGAGATAGCATTCTGTATCTGGATGCCGACGACCGTTTGCACCCGGGTGCGCTATGCTACGCTCTGAACAAAAAGAAAGAACACGGCGCAAAGATTTTCGTCTTTGATTCCGAAATTTTGGAGGAAGACGGCACGCGAACGCCCTTTCCCATGGCAACGTGCCGCGAGGGCGAAATGAGTGTGGAAAGCTATATGCTCTCCCACCCCTGCCCTTGGAATAAAATCATTGACCGCGATCTTTTCACCCAAAACGATCTTTTCTTCGAAGAAGGAATTCTCTATGAAGATCTGGCTCTCATCCCCGCTTTGGGGATCCGCGCCGAAGGCAAGATCTATTATGATAAACGCATCCTTCATTCCTATTATCAATCCGGCGGCTCCATTATGCGCTCCGGCTGGTCCGAAAAGCGACTGGATCTGTTGCGCGCCCTCGACGCGCTCAAGAAAAACGCCGTCCAGCGCCCTGAGGAAGTGGAATATCTTGCTTTTCTCCATCTTTATCGCGGCTTTGTTTGGCTTTGCCTGCAAGAGGGGAAAACCAAAGAAAGCAAAAAAGCCCGTGCGTGGATGAAAAACAATTTCCCGCACTGGCAAAAAAATCCGCTCATCGGCAAACACGCGGCGAAAAAAGAGTTTCTCACGTCCCTTTTGTTCCATCACAATCTCTTTTGGCTCGTGCGCCTGTGGAAAGGGGGGCGCGGATGAATCAAGCCCGATCCAAAAAGCCCTTTCAAATCCTGTTTCAAATTTTCATCCTTTTTTTGCCCCCGCTTGAAATCTATCGCAGTTTTTTTGGGGATACCCTCCAAATCTTGGGCTTTGCCGCAGAAGAAGTGCTCTGTCTTTGCACGGTTTTCGTGCTCTTTTTTGCAGGAATCGTCTTTGCCGTCAAGGAAAAGAAATACAAAGCGTTGCTTTTCTTATTTTTAGTTGCAATCGTGCTTTCCGTCTACACCCTGCTTCACGCGCAAAACGCCGCCCGCTTTCGCGCCGATCTCCTGCCCCTCGGAAAGCCCGATTTTCTGCGCGAAGCGTATTACACCGCAAGGATGTATCTTGCGCCTCTCACGCTGATCTCTTCGGCGTATTTTCTGTCCCTGCCTTCGGAAAAGCTTTTTTCCTCTTTGCGCATCTCTCTTTTTCTTTTCTCGATCGGCATCATCCTGCCCTGCCTTTTCGGTGTTTCCTTTGCCTCCTATGAAGAAGGAAACACGCTTGTCGCAGGTGGCTTTTTCTCTTGGTTTTCTCTTTCGGAAACGTCGGATTTTGCCGCCCACACCGCAAAAGGATTCTTTTCTCACGCAAACGACATCGGCGGCATTCTCTTTGCTCTGACTCCCTTTGCCGCCCACACTGCCGTCCGACGCGGCAAGATCAGAGATTTTCTTTTGCTGTTTTGCGCAGGACTTGCCTCGATCATGCTGGGCACGAAAATTGCCGCCTTTGGTTTTTTCCTCGCCCTCGGCGCGTTCCTGATCTATCGGGCGATTGATATTTTCTATCGAAAAAAAGCAAAATCCGCTTGGCACAATCTTTCCTTGGCGGGACTCATTTTTCTCATTTTGATTCCCCTTTTGCTCCTTTCCCCCGGATTTCGTTTGCAAATTCAGCGCGAAGAGCAAAAAGCCGCCGCGCGTCCTCTCACCAACGTTGAGATCATCGAGCGTTTAGCGCAGAAAGCAAACGGGGATTTTGATTCCCTTTCCCGGGAAGATATCCTCACACTCGACCATTACTTGGAAGAAAACGCTTGGGAGCACTATATTGACCCTTGGTTCCCCGAGCTTTATCCCGCCGCCTCCGATCCCGGCTTTTGGATCGAGATTCTCTTGCGCGACGGCGCGGAAAACCGCGATGCCAGAGCGTTTAAAATTGAGATGTGTCGGCACATCCGCGAGCAAAACGCAAACGAAAACGACTCTCTTTTGGGGATGGGCTTTACCTCGGGCATTCCCTATGCGGAGCGGGATTTTCTGTTCCAGTACTACCAATTCGGACTCCTCGGAACCGTGCTGCTGCTCCTGCCCTTTTTCGCGCTCTTCGTGTTCGCTCTGATCCGTGCGCTCCTTTGCTTTGTGAACAAGCGCGATTCGGGGAAAGAAGTTACGTTTGCGCTTGCCCAGTTCTGCTTTTTTGTCGCCGCTTGGTTTGCGGGGCACGTGTTCGATACCTTCCTGCCCACTTATTTTCTCGTGCTGATTTCAGCCGGGATCTTGCTTCCCCGAAACAAAACCATCTGAAAAACTTTCGAATGTTGGAGGCCGCTATGCCAACACTTTCCTTTATCGTTCCCGTCTACAATACCGCGCCGTACCTTCGCCGCTGTCTGGACTCTATTTTGTCGCAAACGGGCGCGGACTTTGAAATTCTTGCCGTAGACGACGGTTCTACCGACGAAAGCCCCGAAATTCTCAAGGAATACAGCGCTTCGCATCCGCAGCTTTTCTTCCATTTAACCAAGAAAAACGGCGGACTTTCCGACGCGCGCAACTTCGGTCTTGCGAAAGCGAGGGGCAAATACGTCGCGTTCGTGGATAGCGACGACTATCTCCACCCCGATTTTTTATCTCTGACCGTAAAAAAGATGGAAGAAGAAAACCTTGACCTTCTTCTCTTCGATTTCTTTTTTTCGACCGACAAGGACAGCACCCCTGCAAAGCTTTTGCCGCCGGGAAGGGGCGGCAGCAAAACAGCGTTTCTGACCGCCGCTCCGATGGCGTGGGCGCGCGTGTACCGCAGGTCGCTTTTGCCCGACGCCCCCTTTCAAAAAGGAATCTATTACGAAGACCTTGAAATGACGCCGAGAATGCTCCTTGCCTCCCAAAACGTCGGGTATCTTAAGTCCCCTCTTTATTACTACTATCAAAGAACGGGCTCCATCATGCAGGAAAAGCGCTTTTCCGAGCGCTGGCTCGACATTTTCTCGGTTACGGAATCGGTTTTCCGCCATTTTGAAGAAAAAGGCAAAGCGAAAGACTACCAAAACGAACTGGAGTATCTGTTTATCGAGCATCTTCTCCGCTCTGCCGCGCTTCGCTTTTCCGACACCGCGCGCGGCCGCTCCCTCTTTCCGCAGCTTCTCAAATCCGTCCAAAATAAATTTCCCAACTGGAAACAAAATCCTTACCTTGCGCGCACGTCCCTGTTTTTCCGCCTTGTGGTCTTCTGTTCCGCAAAGGGGTGCGGGCGCATCGTATCACTTTTGTCCAAACTGAAAGGTGTATTATGAATCCGGTCAAAGTCAGTGTCATCGTCCCCTGTTATAACGTCGAGGCGTACCTTCCGCGATGCATTGGATCTCTGGCAAGACAAAGCTTGCGCGAAATCGAGATCATTGCCGTCGACGACGGCTCTCCCGATAAATCCGGCGTTCTCCTCGAACAATTGAAAGAAGAAATCGGACCGAGAATGCGTGTGTTCCACAAGGAAAACGGCGGTCTTTCCGACGCGCGCAACTTCGGCTTGGATCGAGCCACAGGCGAATACATCGCATTTTTGGATGCCGACGACTGGGTTGATTTAGACCTTTACGAAGCCCTTTATCAAAGAGCGATCGAAAAAAGCGCCGACGCCGTTGCCTGCCCGATTCAATACGAATGGGAAGACAGACCCGCAAACATTGTGTCTTGCGGCATTCCTTCGTTCGTGGAAGGAACACAACTGAAACAAACCTTTACCCGTTTTTACCCCGCCGTTTGGAACAAGCTCTATAAACGAGAGGTTCTGGAGCAAAGCGGCGTTCGCTTCAAAAAAGGAGTTTGGTTTGAGGACGTGGAGTTTTCCCACCGCCTCTTCCCCCATTTTCAGCGGCTCGCTTCCATTGAAATGGCATCCATTCATTATCTTCAGCGCGAAGGCAGTATCACGGCAAAGCCGGATTTGCGCCTGTTTGATTATCTGCAAAATTTCGAGAGCATTATCTCCTATTTTCAAGAAAACGGTTTTCTGCCGCAGTGGCAAAAGGAATTGGAATACGCCGCCGCGCGGTATCTGCTCGCCACCTTTTTAAAACGTGCGGCAGGACTGTCCGATTCGGATTTCGATCGCGCGCTTCACTCTTCGCTGGCGCTCCTGCAGCGCGAATTCCCAAATTGGAAACGCAATCCCTATTTTCTCAAAAACGGGATTCGAGGGCTTTATCTTCTCCTCTTTTCCCCGTCTTTGGCGAAGTTTATGAGAAAGAGAGCCCTTTTATGAAAAAGATCATTTTCTTCTCATTAGAGGACGGATGGCTGGGCGGCGTTGCCCGCGTCAATCTCGCCCTCGAGCCCGCCTTGAAAAAAGAGGGCTTTCGGGTTCAAAATCTCTTTTTGAGAGGGTGTGACTGGCCGCAGGAAGAAAAAGAGGAAAACACGATTTTGCGAGAAAACTACCCTTGGAACTTCATTGACGGCGGCAAAATTTTAACGGCACTGAAAGAGAAAAAGTTTGGTTCCGCGCTTTCCCTCCTGTTTCGCCGTTTGCGGGACGAAATGTACCGCGCCATCGATTTTCGAAAGGCCAAGGCGTATTTTCGCCGCGAGGCACCGGACTGCATCGTGGTTTCCAACTATTATCTTTTGGATGCGATTCCGAAAGAGTATTATTCCCGCACCCTGCACCACGTTCACACTTCTTTTGCCGCAACCATGGCGGCAAAAGCCAATCGCGAAACGATTTTGCGCTACAACAAAAAAATCGGTTTCTTGTGGCTTTCCCGCGAAATTTGCAAAAAAGCCGAGGAAGAGGGCTTTGAAAACTGCTTTTTCGTCTACAACCCCGTCACCTCCTTCCCCGAAGAAAGAAGTGTGGCGGAAGAGAGCCGAACCGTCACCCTCATCACCCGTTTTTCCGAGGAAAAGCGCGTCCCGCTGGCGATTCATCTCATCCAAAAGAGCTTGGATCGGCTGCCCGATCCGACGGCGTATCACGTCGACCTTTACGGCACGGGTCCGGAAGAGGAATTGGTTCGACAGGCGATCGGAGAGGATTCTCGCTTTTCCCTGCACGGCTATATCCGCGATCCCTACGTGCCCCTGCAAAACAGCCGCCTTTCCATCAACACCAGCTCCTACGAGGGCTTTTCCATCTCCATTCTGGAGGCAGCGGCATCGGGGGTACCCACCGTCGCGTTTTCTTTCGGCGAAGCTGCCGAGGAAGAAATCGAACACGGAAAAACCGGCTTTTTGATCCCGATGGACGACAACGACGCCTTTGTCGAAGCGCTCGTTCGTCTCTTTTCGGACGATGCGCTCTGTCATGCACTTTCCCTTGGCGCACGGCAGTTTGCAAAGAGCTTTTGTCCTGACGCCATTGTGCGGGATTGGACGCGGCTTCTTTCGCATCTGCCCCTTGACAAATCAGGCAAAGCGTAATAAAATACTATGGTAAATGCGTTGAAAAAGTGTGCCTTTTCACAGAACGGTTCTTCAGAGAACGACCGTCACCGGCTGAAAGCGGTCTGAATCGGGTGAAAAGTGCGTTTCCCTTTGGAGCACGGTGGGTGAAGGCAGTAGCCCATTGCGGCAGACCCCGTTATCGGTCGTTGAGTTGTCGGGCTTTGCCCGGAAATTCAGGTGGTACC
>JAZNNH010000002.1:0-59154 GCA_045580105.1 Eubacteriales bacterium
GGGTGTAGAAGAGGGAATAAGCTTTGGGTGTGGGCTGCTCTACGTGTACGTTCTCAAACTGGTGACCGGTGATCTCTAAAGATCCGGGTGTTGCTTGACAAACAGAGGCCTTGGGAACGGAGAAGACGTGGTTGAAAGGAATGTCGTCAGGGAAAGCGAGTGCTGTGGTGGCAAGATAGGTTTCATCCTTGTAGACACCGGCACACATGGGACGGGTGATATCACCGATGGTGATCACACCGGGCAGTTTTGCATGCAAACAAAGCATCACAAGGTCCATGGGGCGAGTATCCAGGGCATTCGCCACGGCCTGCGACATCGTTTCCTTGGTCACATCGGTTTCTTTCAACTCGTCACCGATCATCATGGCATACAATTCACCAACGTGGAAGCCACAGCCGCTTTTGAGTCTCGGCTTGCTGCTCGGGAAGGTAGAACGAAGATTGACGCCTCTGTCCTCATATTTTTGCATGATTTCATTGGTTTTTTTATAGAGTTCGGGGTGTCTGCTGCAGCCGCGTCCGGTGCCGTTGAAGATGAGAGCGCAAGTGTCATCATCGTTCAAAAAGGGGTGCGCGCTTGACACTCTGCTTGCAACGGGGCGGGAGTGCAAAATGCCACAGGTGCCGGGGAAGTTGAGGGCATCGGTGGTACGAACCAGTTCTTCCACGTCGCCCAAAACCTTTGCGGTGTAAATTTTTCCTTCGTGAATGGTGGCAATACCGGTGCTCAGACCGCCATCCATAAATTCTTGACGGCGCATCATCTCGATTAAGATAGGTGCTGCGCGTTTTGAGCCGGTGTATCCTGCTAAGTTACACATTTTTCGATCCTCCGATTTTGTGTTTAAAAATGTTAATCTGTTATTGAAATTATATTTTATCAGCCGATAAAAATCAAGCATTTCTTTTGACTTTTTTCGATAATTAAGCGATTTTTTTTGCAAAAAAACGCCGCATAAAGCGGCGCTTTTGTTTTGGTTCTTATTCCGCTTTGCCTGCGCAGCCCAAAACGTTGATCAGCTTGTGACGAACGATTTCTTTGATGTTGGCTCTTGCGGGCTTGAGATATTCTCTGGGGTCGAACTTGGAGGGCTCATCGTTCATGAATTTGCGGATGGTACCGGTCATTGCAAGACGCAGGTCGGAGTCGATGTTGATCTTACAAACGGAAAGGGAAGCGGCTTTGCGAAGCTGTTCTTCGGGAACGCCGATTGCGTTGGGCATCTTACCGCCGTTTTCATTGACCATCTTCACGTATTCCTGAGGAACGGAGGAAGAACCGTGAAGAACGATCGGGAAGCCCGGAAGTCTCTTGGTTACTTCTTCCAAAACGTCGAAGCGAAGTGCGGGGGGAACGAGAATGCCCTGCTCGTTTACGGTGCACTGTTCGGGAGTGAACTTGTATGCGCCGTGAGAAGTGCCGATGGCGATTGCCAAGGAGTCGCATCCGGTTCTGGTAACGAATTCTTCCACTTCTTCGGGCTTGGTGTAGGAAGCGGCTTCAGCGGCGACCTTTACGTCGTCTTCAATGCCGGAAAGAGAACCGAGCTCTGCTTCGACAACAACACCGTGAGCGTGAGCGTATTCTACGACTTTTTTGGTAATTTCGATGTTTTCTTCAAAGGGCTTGGAAGAAGCATCGATCATAACAGAGGTAAAGCCACCGTCGATACAGGATTTACAGGTTTCAAAACTATCGCCGTGGTCCAAGTGAAGTGCAATCGGAATGTTGGGGCATTCCTGAACGGCAGCTTCTACCAGTTTCACCAAGTAAGTGTGGTTGGCGTAAGCTCTGGCGCCTTTGGATACCTGCAAAATAACAGGAGAATTTTCTTCTGCGCAAGCTTCGGTAATTCCCTGTACGATTTCCATGTTGTTTACGTTGAAAGCGCCGACGGCATAACCACCGTTATAGGCCTTTTCAAACATTTCTTTTGTTGTTACAAGTGCCATTTTTTCAATCTCCCTATCGTTTAAATTTTGTCGTATCAACAATCGATTTATTCTAACACGATGAAAATTGCGTGTCAAGTAACTAACGGCAATTTATTCTTTTTCCGGAAGGAAATTTTCGAAGATAAAACCGTTGAAATGACGTTTCTTTTCTTCCAGCGTTTTTGCGCTGCGAAACGTCCAGCCCAAGCTCTCCGCACCCAGCCAAACAACCAATCGGCGCATAAGGGCGTCGCTGTCTTCGAGCTTGTAAGCAATAAAATCGGGTTTGGCAATGAAATTGAGGAGCATATTACCCAGCAAACGCTTTGCCAATCCCTCGTTTTGAAACTTTGCGGCAAGTAGACCGCGGCAAACCGTTCGGTTGTGGAATTTGTACCAGCCCAAAACCTGCGGATAAAAGGACTGCACGAAATAGTCACCCTTGTATTGGGACAGAATCTCGCTGGCGGCGCGGCAAAGCTGCTTTGCGTTGTTTTTCACCTTGAATTCGATGAGAAGAAACTGTTTTCCGTTTACCAAGTTCAAGGTTTCTTCCAGAGTGGGGATTTTCTCGTCGCTGTCGAGAAGACGAAGGGTGCGAAGCTCTTCCAGCGTCTTTTCTTCGACGCTGCCTTCCGAGCCGCACATTCTCTCAAGCTTTTCGTCGTGAAAGACCACTACCTTGTTGTCTTTGGTCAGATGAATGTCAATTTCAATGGGAAAGCCGTGCTTGAGTGCTTGTTCAAAGGCGGAAAGAGAGTTTTCGGGAATGGATTTGCTCTTGTCGTGAAGACCGCGGTGTGCAATATAGGCGCCGCGCAGCATTCCGATCTTCGGATGCTTGCGATCCGAGGGGGAAATGAGAATGAGAAAAACAAGAATCAGTCCGACAAGGATGGAGGAAACGGTAAGAAACGTTGTCATATCAGTACCTCAATTCTGTTTGGTTGTCTTTTTGCTGTCACCGTGACGAACCAGCGTCATGGTTAAAAAGGAGAGTGCGGAAAACAGGACGGCATAGGGGAATAAAATGCGGTAACCGCCGGAAAGATGGTCGATCAAAAAGCCGGAAAGCAGGGGCGTTGTGATCTGGGCTGCCATGGAAAAGGTATAGTAAAATCCGGTGTATTTTCCGACGTCAGCGCCGCTTGCCATTTCCACCACCATCGGGAAGGAATTGACGTTGATGGCCGCCCAGCCGATGCCGACCAGAGCAAACAGAAGATAAATGATCGGGGTCGCGCGCGTCAGGGTGATCGCAACGGCGTAGCAGGCAGTCATCAGCGTGATTCCCAGCAGAACCGTCTTTTTTCTTCCCAGCTTATCCGAGATCCAGCCGAGGGGCACAAAGGCGGCAATGGCACTGACGGTCGCCGTGAGCAGATACCCGGAACTGGTCCCCAAATCTGCGTCGAGCACCTCGACGCAGTAGCGCGAAAAGGCGGTGGTGACGGCGTTGTATGCCATAAACCACAAAAAGACGGAAAGCAGGATCAAGATCAAGCTTGCAAAAACGTCTTTTGGAAGTTTTTTGCCTTTGTTTTCCTCGATCTGAGGTTCGGGCTCCGTGTCCATCAAAGGTTCCACTTCCTTCAAAAGTCGGTTTTCTTTGACGGTGAAAACCAAAATCAGAACGGACAGAAGCATGAACGCGGCAATGATTGCAAAAACGGGCAGGAAGGACTGACCCGCGGTATAAACGGATTCACCGGCTTCGTTTTTCTCGCTTTTGAGAAGAAACATCATCACAACGGTGGCAAAAATACCGCCGATGTAACCCACGAGATTGATGATCGCGTTGGCTTTGGAGCGAAGCGGTTTCGGGGTCACGTCCGGCATATAGGCAACCGCAGGCGTGCGGTAAGTACTCATCACAAACAAAAGGGAAAAGAGCACGATCATAAACCAGACGGTGTTTTTCGAGGAAGTGAACACGCCCATAAGAACGAGAAGGGAGGTGGAAAGGAGCGTGCCGATGAGAATGTAGGGCGTTCGTTTTCCCAGACGAGTGCGGGTTCGGTCGGAAAGAGAGCCGAACAGAGGAAGCATGAAAATGGCAAGGATGTTATCGACCGACATGATGGCGTTTGCCTGCAGCGTGGAAAACGAGAAAACGTTTTCCAAAACGTAGGGAATGACCTGATCGTACATCTGCCAGAATGCAAGAATGGACATGAAGGCAAGACCGATGAGCGTGGTGCGTTTGACGTTGAGTTTCATAGGACCTCCTGACAATTGATTTCGAATGAAATATACCATATTTTTCGGCAAAAATCAAGAAAAACAGAAAGCGGTTCATTTGTGATTAAAATTACCGGATAGAATTGACTTTAGAACCGTTTTGTGGTAAGATATTATGAAATATATAATAATATGCGAAACTTTGTTTTTGCATTGAATTGAGGTCTTAGAAACGAGATGGTAATTTTAGGGATCGATCCGGGTATTGCCACGACCGGCTTCGGCGTTTGCCGCAAGACGGGAGACCGCTTTGAGTATATCAACTGCGGAGTCATTGAAACGGCAAAGGGACAACGCGTGGAAAAGCGCATTCGACACGTTCACGACAGTGTGGTAAAGCTGATCGAAACCTATCAGCCCGATGCCCTTGCCATTGAAGAGCTGTTCTTTGCCAACAACCAAAAGACGGTGATCAACGTTGCTCAGGCAAGAGGGTGCGTTCTGCTGGCTGCGGAAGAGCGGGGAATTCCTGTTTTCGAATATACTCCGCTGCAGGTCAAGCAGTCCGTGGTCGGATTCGGCAGAGCAGAAAAACGACAGGTAATGGAAATGGTTCGCATCCTGTTTCATCTTCCCGGCGTGCCGCGTCCGGACGACGCTGCGGATGCCCTAGCTATTGCGCTGACGCACGGTTACCGCTCTTCGAATAAGATCGCACGGCTTCAGACCTTACAAGACTCCAAGAAAACGGGAGGAAATTAAATGTTCGACTATATTTCCGGCACGCTTCAGGCGCTGTCCGCAGGTTTTTGCGTGGTAGATACCCACGGCATCGGCTTTCACATGATCATTTCCGCCAAGACAGCCGGCCGTCTTTCGTCCCAAAATCAAAAAGAAGTTCGCCTTTATACTTATCTGAGCATGGGCTCGGGCGATCGAATGGGAATGACCCTCTTCGGCTTTGCGACGGCGCAGGAGAGAGAAATGTTCCTGCACTTGATCGACGTTTCGGGGGTCGGACCGAAAGTTGCGATTTCCGTTCTGTCCGCGCTGGATCCGGAAGAGCTTTCCATGTGTGTGCTCGCAGGAGACGCCAAGGCGCTCACCGCTGCACAGGGGCTTGGCATGAAGGGCGCGCAAAAGATCATTTTGGAACTGAAAGATAGAATTGCCAAAAACGTAACCGTCACGGGATCTGAGAGCACCGTTTCCAAATCGCAGCCGGCGCCGACGTCGGATTTGTCGGAGGCGGTCAACGCGTTGGTTGTTCTGGGCTATCAGCCCCAAGTCGCCGCCTCTGCGGTTCGCGGGGTAGCCGACAAGGCAAAGGATCTGCAGGATCTGATTCGCCTTGCTTTAAAATCCATGGGAGAATAAAACAGTATGTCACAAGAGTTTGAAACCGATTTTGAAAATCGAATCGTTTCCGCCAAATTCACCCCCGCCGATGCAACGGAAGAGGTCGGGGAAGAATTGTCCCTGCGACCGCAAACCCTTTCGGATTACGTGGGACAGGAAAAGATCAAAGAAAACCTGAAGGTGTTCATTCAAGCCGCAAAGCTCCGTGGAGAGCCACTGGATCACATTTTGCTTTACGGACCGCCCGGCTTGGGAAAAACCACGCTCTCTCATATCATTGCCAATGAAATGGGCGTTGGCATTAAGATCACGTCCGGCCCTGCCATTGAAAAGCCCGGTGATCTTGCGGCGATCCTTTCGTCACTTTCTGCGGGAGACGTGCTCTTTATTGACGAGATCCACCGTCTTTCCCGTGCCATTGAAGAAATTTTATATCCTGCGATGGAGGATTTTGCCTTGGATATTATGATGGGGCAAGGTCCTGCTGCCAGAAGCATTCGCATTCCGCTGGAAAAGTTCACCCTGATCGGTGCAACGACACGCGCCGGCTCGCTTTCTTCTCCGCTGCGTGACCGTTTCGGTATGCTGATGCGCTTAGAGCTTTACACCAATGAAGAGCTCTCTTCCATCGTTTCCCGTTCCGCAGGCATTCTCAGTATTCCCATTCAGTCGACCGGCGCACTGGAAATTGCCACGCGCAGCCGCGGCACGCCCCGTATTGCGAACCGCCTTTTGAAGCGCGTGCGCGACTTTGCGATGGTGAAAGGGGACGGCGTTATTACCGATGCCATTGCCAAAATGGCACTGGATCGACTGGAAGTGGATGAATTGGGTCTGGATCAGATTGACAGAAAGCTTCTCAGTGCCATTATCCGCAATTTTTCGGGTGGACCCGTGGGTCTGGAAACGCTTTCTGCCACCATCGGCGAGGAAGCCGTTACCATTGAAGACGTATACGAACCGTATCTGATGCAGATCGGCTTTCTTTCCCGCACGCCCCGTGGAAGATGCGTCACGCCTCACGCCTATCGGCATTTGGGGCTGGCCGTGCCGACGGAGTCGATGCAGTTGACCATGGACGGTCTTCAGGAGGAAGTGTAATGTGGTATCTGGAAGATTTGGGAGATTACGAGCTGTTGGATTGCTCGGACGGACAGCGCTTGGAGCGATGGGGTGATTATATCCTCATCCGTCCCGATCCTCAAGTCGTGTGGAAGGGGGTGGCCCGCCACAGCGCTTGGAAAAGAGCGGATGCGGTTTATTCACGGTCCAAATCCGGCGGCGGTGCGTGGAACGATCACCGATTGCCCGAAACTTGGACGATGCACATTGCCGATTTGGATTTTAACGTCAAGCCGATGGGCTTTAAGCATACCGGAGTTTTCCCCGAACAGGCATCCAACTGGCGTTGGATTGAATCCCTTTGCCAAAAGCGCAAGGCGGAAAAACAAACGGTATCCGTTCTCAATCTCTTCGGCTACACCGGCGGAGCCAGTCTTGCGGCTGCCAAAGGCGGTGCTTCGGTTTGTCACGTCGATGCCGCCAAGAATATGGTGGCGCTGGCAAAGGAAAACTTCCGTCTTTCCGGCTTGGAGCAGGCACCTTGTCGCTTTTTGGTAGACGATGCGTTGAAATTCGTTCAGCGGGAACAGCGCCGCGGCAACCGATACGATGCCATCATTATGGACCCGCCCTCCTACGGAAGAGGACCCAAAGGGGAAATGTGGCATCTGGAAGACAGCATCCACGATCTGATTCGCCAAACGGCTGCCATTCTCAGCGACGATCCTTTGTTTTATCTTGTGAATTCTTACACAACCGGTCTTTCCGGAAGTGCGGTTTCGTATCTTGTAGAAGAAGAGGTGTGCCGCCGCTTCGGCGGGAACGTTACTTCCGATGAACTCGGTATTTTGGTCAAAAGTACGGGTCGGTGCTTGCCATGCGGCTTTGCCACCCGTTGGGAAAAGGAGTAAAAGTTGAAACCCGAAACCATCATTTCTTGCGAGAATATTTCGTTTCAGTATGAAACCGATCGGCAGGAAATGCAAAAAGCGGTAAAGGATGTTTCCTTTACCATTGAAAAAGGTAGTTTCGTTGCCATTTTGGGACGAAACGGAAGCGGAAAAAGTACCCTGGCAAAACTGATGAACGGAATTTTGGTTCCTCAGTCCGGAACGGTTTTTGCTTTTGGTATGGATACCGCAAAGGAAGAAAATCTGCTTCCCATCCGCAAGCGTGTGGGAATGGTGTTTCAGAATCCCGATAACCAGTTGGTGTCCAATCTGGTGGAGGAGGACGTCGCGTTCGGACCGGAGAATCTGGGGATTCCCCCGAAAACGATCCGCGAACTGGTCGACCGTGCATTGAAAACGGTCGGAATGGAGCAGTTTGCCAAGCATTCTCCTCACAAGCTTTCCGGCGGTCAGAAACAGAGAATTGCAATTGCCGGCATCTTAGCGATGAATCCGGAGTGCATTCTCTTTGATGAATCCACCGCGATGCTCGATCCCCAAGGACGGCGTGAGATTATGGAAACCATTCTCCGTCTGAACCGAGAGGAAAATATGACGGTCGTTCTCATCACGCATCATATGGATGAAGCGGTGCAGGCAGACCGTGTGATCGTGATGGAAGAGGGAAGAATTGTGCGCGACGGCACGCCGAAAGAAATTTTTTCCGACGTTGCGTTTTTGCACGCATCGGGTCTGGAAGCCCCTCAGGTGACGGAACTGATCCACCTTTTGTCGGAGGATCCCGTTTTGTCAGAGCGCTTTGAGTTCCCGAAAGGGATTTTGGAAGAAAAGGAAGCATCTCAATTCATCTTGAGTTTGTTTGGAAAAGGAACGTATGGCAGAAATTAAACTGGAGCATGTCTTTTACCGATACAGTCCGGATACCCCGTTTGAAAAAACGGCGCTCCGCGACGTCGATCTGACCTTTACCCCCGGGGTGATTACCGGAGTGATCGGTCATACCGGTTCGGGAAAAAGCACGTTGGCGCAGCTGTTAAACGGCATCCTTCAGCCGACCCAAGGCCGTGTGCTTTTGGATGGGGAAGAGATCTTTGCCGATGCAAAATCGCGTCACAATGCTCGTTTTCGAGTGGGGCTTGTGTTTCAGTACCCCGAATATCAGCTGTTTGAAGAAACCGTGTATCGCGATATTGCGTTCGGACCTCAGAATATGGGGAAAAGTCCCGAAGAGATCCGAAGCTTGGTGGAAGACGCCGCCTATTTTACCGCGCTGGATCAGGATCTGATGGAAAAATCTCCCTTTGAACTGTCGGGCGGTCAAAAACGCAGAGTTGCCATTGCGGGAATCTTAGCAATGGATCCGGACGTGTTGGTTTTGGACGAACCCGCGGCAGGGCTTGACCCCAGCGGTAGAGCCGAGATTCTCGGACGATTGAAAACCTATCAGAGAGAAAAGAACAAAACCGTTCTTCTCATCTCCCACAGTATGGAAGACGTTGCCCGCTATGCGGATGAGATTCTGGTGCTCAGAGAGGGAAAGGTCTATCTGCACGGTACGGTCGATCACGTGTTCTCCGATCCGCAGAAGCTGACCGAGGCACATCTTTCTTTGCCTCAGATTACAAGACTTGTCCTTGAATTGAGGAAAAACGGAATTTCGGTGCCCGATTCGGTGCACACGGTCGAAGACGCGCTCTTCTTCCTCAAGCGCGAGCTGAAAGGGGGAGAAGGATGTTAAAAGACATTACCTTGGGACAGTATTTCCCCGGCAACAGCATCTTGCACCGCCTCGATCCCCGTATGAAGATTCTTTTGATGCTCTCGTACGTGATCTTGGTCTTTTTTGCAAAGAATCTGATGTCCTTTGCCTATCTTTCCGTTTTGGTTCTTTTGATGCTGTTTTTTTCCGGCATTTCGACGAAAGTGCTGTTAAAGGGCTTGAAGCCGGTCGTATTCATTTCGATTTTCACCGCCGTCATTAATTTGTTTTGGACCACGGGCGAAACGCCTTTGGTATCCATTGCCTTCATTCAGATCTATCCGGAGGGAATTTGGCGTGCGCTCTTTATGGTCGTTCGTATCATCTCCCTTGTGGCGGGTACCAGCTTACTTTTGACCTATACCACAAGTCCGATGGATTTGACGGATGCCTTGGAGAGTTTGCTCTCTCCCTTGAAAAAACTTCGCGTTCCGGTCCACGAGTTTGCGATGATGATGTCTTTGGCACTTCGTTTCGTTCCGACCCTCATCGAAGAAACGGAAAAAATCATCAACGCCCAAAAAGCGCGTGGAGCCGATTTTGAATCGGGCCATCTCTTGCAGCGTGCAAAAGCGTTGGTTCCGATTCTCATTCCGCTTTTCATTTCTGCCTTTTCCCGTGCGACGGATTTGGCGGTGGCAATGGAGTGCCGCTGCTACGTGGGCGGGCAGGGAAGAACCCGAATGCGCCAGATGCATCTTCGTTTGCGTGACGCGATGGTCTTTGCCCTCTTCCTCTTGCTCTTTTTCGGTATTGTGTTTGCGGCAAAAATCCCCCTGTTTTCAGGTGCAAGCTTATGAATCGCGTCATTTTGACCTTGTGCTACGACGGCTCGGATTTTCACGGCTGGCAAATTCAAAATAATGCCGTTACGGTGCAGGGAGAATTAAAACAGGCGTTTTTCAAGCTCTTTCAAGCGGACGTTCCGCTTGTCGGTTGCAGTCGAACCGATGCCGGTGTTCACGCCAAGCGCTTTGTTTGTCACGCGGATCTTCCGACCTTGTTTCCCTGCGAGCGTTTGCCGCTGGCGCTCAACGCGCTTCTTCCGACAAGCATCGCCGTCTTATCCTGCATCCCCGCACCGGATGGGTTCCACGCCCGTTTTTCCTGTTTGGGGAAAACCTACCGTTATCGCATCCATAACGCACGCCTGCGCGATCCGTTTCAAGAAAAGAGAGCGTATTTCTTTCCCAGTCCTTTGAACGCGCAAAGGATGCACGAAGCGGCGCAGAGCTTTGTCGGAGAGCATGATTTTTCTGCTTTTATGGCAAGCGGCTGCGAGGTGAAGGATACCGTTCGCACCATTTCCTCGTGCTGCGTGACTCAAAGCGAAGAGAATATCGATTTTGTGGTTACCGGAAACGGCTTCCTTTATAATATGGTGCGCATTATGGTCGGAACGCTCATTTCCCGGGAAATGGGAAAATTAGAACTTGAGATCCCCGAGATTATGGCATCGGGCGATCGAACCCTTGCGGGCATCACGGTGCCGCCGCAGGGCTTATATTTAGAAAACGTTTTTTATGACGGCTTTGCTGTTTAAAGTGTAATTTTCGGATCAAGAATAGATAGGAGATCAGAATGAACCAAATGGAAAAGGGTTCGGATACCCGTTCTGAAAAACAGGTCAAAAAGTTTAAACTCTATAAATTGATTTCCATTACCGTTTTGGTACTGTTTTTGCTTTGCGGTTTGATTCTGTTCAAAAACGACATTACCATTGAAAATCTGCGTTATATGATCAAATATCTGGACTTTTCCACCTCCGGTGCATTTGACGAAGAATTTCAAGTTCACTATAACGCAAATCCCGACAATCGCTTTTACGTTTTTCGAGGGGACCTTGCCATTGTGAATGAATCGGGGGTTACGCTCTATGACCGTCGCGGCAGCGCGGTGATGACGGATTCGTTCAGTATGACCTCTCCCGTTGGCGTGTGTGCAGAACGCTATCTTGCCATCTATGACCTCGGCGGTTATCAAGTGAGAATTTACAATTCGTTCTCCCTACTGTTCGAAAAAAGCTTTGATTATATGGTGCAATCGGTTTCGGTTAACAAAGACGGTTCGTTTTGCGTTGTGACTTCGGAAAAGTCTTACCATTCCGCCGTTTTTGTCTACGACCGTGATTTTAGACAGGTTCAGCAATGGTTTTCTGCCGATAAATTTGCCGTTGACGCCCATCTTTCCGACGACAATGTTTTGACCGTTTCGACCATCCGTGCACAGGACGGCGATTTGTATGGAGAACTCATCGCGTTCAAAATCGGCAAAAAAGATCCGCTTTATACCTATCCCTATCGCGAAAATATGCCGCTTGCCCTCACATCGAAACGAAACCGCGCCGCTCTTATGACCGACGAGAGGATGTATCTTATCAAAGAGGGCGAAGAAAAAGCCAAGGTGATCTTTCCTAAGGAAAGCTTGGCGCAGATTCGAATGGGGGAAGAACTTCTTTGCGTGGTTCAGAACGAGCTTTCCATCGGCGTAAATTTCCGTCTTCGCGTTTTTGATTGGGACGGCACAGAGCTTGCTTCGGAAAAGTTTTCCGTTCAGATTTTGGACGTGCAGATTTGGGAAGATACGGTATATGTTCTGACTCACACAGGGCTTTTTGTGATTTCTCCCGGAGAAAAAACAAAAGTATATGAACTGGAAGGAGATTTTTTCCACTTAGGAATCCTTTCCAAGGACACCGTTGTTCTTTGCTCGGAAACCTCTGCTCAAATTCGATTACTTAATGAAAAAGGAGAAATCAAATGAATATCTTTTGCGACCTTTTGATCCTTGCCTTTTTTCTTCTTTGTGTTTTTCTCGGTTATAAAAGGGGCTTTATCAAAACCTTCTTCGGCTTTTTCGGTAAGGTGATTGCCTTTGTGCTGACTGCGATCACGGCAAAGCCGCTTGCCGGATACGTAAGTGGTCACATTTTCTATCCCTTTCTCAAAGAAAAGTTTCTTGCCGATCTGACCGAAAAGACGGGACAGACGGTCGCCTCGCTTGATTTTTCCGATTTACCTGAGATTTGTCAGGAGATTTTGGCGCGCTTCGGAACCGATACCGCATCCCTTTCCGAGCATCTTGCAAAGATCACGGTTGAGGGCGGCGAAAGCGTTGCGGAAACAGCATCTCTTTGGGTGGTCAAGCCCTTTGCGGACTCCCTTTCCTATTCGGTTTCTTTTTTGGCATTGTTTTTGCTGTTTTCGATTGCGATTCGTATACTAACCAAGGTTTTGAACTTGGTTTCCAAAGTTCCCGGTTTGAATTTTTCCAATCGCCTTTTGGGCATTGCGGCAGGTGTTTTGGAAGGTCTGTTGCTATCGGTTTTGATTTCGTTTGTTCTTTCTTTGGCAGAGCCCGCCATTCAAGGAAATGAAAATGAATGGATCCGCAGTTTTTCTTTGGAACAAACCCATCTTGTGAAATTGTTTGCAAAGTTTAATGTTCTTGGTATTTTGTGAAAGGAACGCACATGAAAACGCTTCGTTTTAGAACCAGCCATATTCCCAATTATATCTCTCTGTTTCGCATCGTTTTGGTGCCGATTTACGGCTTTCTCTTTTTCGGCGCATTCAAAACGCCCGAGGGGGTAGACAATCTCTCAGCCGCCGGCTTTGTCTTTATTCTCGCAGGCATCAGCGACGCGATTGACGGGTATCTTGCCAGAAAAAACAATTGGATCACCGACGTCGGTAAACTGTTAGACCCGCTTGCCGACAAGCTCTTGGAAGTGGTGGTAACGGTTTGCCTTGCCATCCGATTCGGCGGACCGTTTCAGATTCTTTCCACCATTATCATCACAAAGGAAATCGTGATGATCGTCGGTGCGTATCTGATTATGTCCAAAAGTCACGTGTACGTTTCTTCGGTTTGGTGCGGAAAGCTGGCAACCATTGTGTGGTACGTTTTGATTTGCGTGGTTCATTTTTTCCAAGACGTAGCGCGGATTGACGCTCTTTGCAACGGGCTTTGCATCATCTTGATTTTAGTTATGATTATGGCATTCGTGATGTACGTGTTCAATTATGCCTCTCAGATTCAGAGCACAAAAGATGCCATTATAAAGGAAAAGAAGAAATAATCTGTAACGTAAGAAAGTCGGGTTAAACCATGAAGTTATGTTCTCGCTGTAAACAGCGTCCTGCTGTGATATACATTAATAAGATCCAAGATAACAAGGTCACCTCAGAGGGACTTTGTATCCGCTGTGCCAAGGAAATGAAGATTATGCCCCTTGCCGAGCAAATGGAAAAAATGGGCATTCGGGATGAAGACGTTGAACTTTTGGAACAGCAAATGGGTCAAATGATGGAAGGGTTGGCAGATTCGGATGCCACCGGCGCACCTGCCATGGACCTTTCCTCTCTGTTCGGTTCGGTGTTGCCACCGGTTCCTTTAGAAAAAGAAGAACAAAAAGAAGAGAAAAAAGAAAAAGGCGATAAGAAGAGCAAAAAGTACGGGAAAATGCTGGATGGATATTGCCTGAATTTAACCGCCAAAGCTTCTCGCGGAGAGCTGGATCGCGTCATCGGCAGAGAAATGGAAATGGACCGCGTGGTTCAGATTCTTTGCCGCCGTCAGAAAAACAACCCTTGCCTCATCGGTGAGCCGGGCGTTGGCAAAACCGCCATTGCCGAGCTTTTGGCGCAATCCATTGTCGATCGAAAAGTTCCCGTGCGCTTGATGGACAAGGAAGTCTTTCTCTTGGATTTGACGGCTCTTGTTGCAGGAACGCATTTTCGCGGCCAATTTGAAAGCCGCGTCAAGGCGCTTGTGGAAGAAGTCAAAAAGCAGGGCAACATCATTCTTGTAATCGATGAGATTCACACCATCGTCGGGGCAGGGGATTCGGAAGGCGGTATGAGCTGCGCCAATATTTTAAAGCCGGCACTCTCGCGCGGCGAAATCCAGATCATCGGTGCGACCACCCTTGCCGAATACCGCAAATACATTGAAAAAGATCAGGCACTGGAGCGCCGCTTCCAACCGGTTATGGTAGAAGAGCCGAGTGTTCAGAAAACCATTCAGATTTTAAAAGGCGTCAAGAATCATTACGAAACCTTCCACGGCTTGCGCGTTCCTGAGTCGATTTTGCGCACAACCGTGGTTCTTTCCGAACGCTATATTACCGACCGCTTCTTGCCCGACAAAGCAATCGATATTTTGGATGAAGCTTGCGCGAAAAAGGCCATTTCCAGCGACGTAATCAACCGAATTGACGCACTGGCAAAGGAACTGAATCAAATGCGCGAGGAGCGCGAATTTTTGGAGGCCGAAAGCAACCCCGATGATTCCACCTATGCCCGTCTTGCGGAAATCAAGGTGATGCTGCTTCGCAAGCAGGAAGAGTTTGATGCTCTTTCCCGTCAGCGCGACGGAATTTTTCTCGATATTGAGGATATTGCCAAGGTCATCGAATCTTGGACGGGTATTCCTGCCGCCAGCATCTCGGAAAACGAATTTGACAAAATTGCAGGGCTGAAAGAATCCCTTTCGCGCCATATTATCGGGCAGGATCAGGCGGTCAATGCCGTTTGCCGCGCCATCAAGCGAAACCGCGCAGGAATCAGCGTCAAGCCCAAGCCCGCCAGCTTCATTTTTGCCGGACCTACGGGTGTGGGCAAAACGGAACTTGTAAAGCTGCTTGCCTCGCATTTATTCGATTCTCCCGAATCCTTGATTCGCTTGGATATGTCAGAGTTTATGGAAAAACACGCGGTATCGCGCATCATCGGCTCTCCTCCCGGCTACGTCGGATACGACGATGCCGGACAGTTAACGGAAAAGATCCGACGCAAACCCTATTCCGTGATCTTATTTGACGAGATCGAAAAAGCGCATCCGGACGTTTTGAACATCCTGTTGCAGGTGCTTGACGACGGAAAGATTTGCGATGCCCACGGAAAAGAAATCAATTTTGAAAATACCGTGATTGTGATGACCACCAATGCCGGAAGTCAGGTTCGCTCCGGCGTTACGGGCTTTGGACACAGTCTTGACGAGGCGCAGGATTCTCGCACGGAGAGAGGACTTGAGGCCTTTTTGCGTCCGGAATTTTTAAATCGTGTGGACGAGATCATCACTTTCCGCAAGCTCTCTCGCGAAGATTTTCTCAAAATTGCCGAATTGCGCCTTGCTGAATTGAAGGCGGCAATGGAAGAAAAGGGACTTGTTCTGACGTATGACCAAGCGGTTCTGGAAACGGTTGCGAAAGAAAGCTTCAGCGAAAAATACGGAGCCCGTCATATGGCACGCTTTTTGCAAACTCACGTGGAAGATCCCATTGCAGACAGGATCGTTTCCGATCGTGACAGAACCATCCGCGCGGTTCGTCTTTTCGTGTCGGATGGAGTCATCAAAACAGAACTTAATAAAGAGGAAGTATGAATTTACTGGAAGTCAGCTTGGATAAACTGCGCTCCATTTTAGGGACTGATTTGGAGCGCGGGCTTACCGCAGAACAGGTGCTACGCAATCGTCGGGAATTCGGCGAAAACGTTCTCTTTGAAAAAAAGAATACGCTCTTGGATCTGGTTAAGAAGATTTTTGGGGATATGATGATGATCCTCTTTCTTTTGGTGTGCTTTTTTGACTTTTTGGGAACCGGTGACTACGCCTCTCTTTTTGCTATGATTGCGGTTGCAATCCTGTATTCCGTGTTTGTTTTGGGGACGCATTTTTACTGCCGCAGGGTGCAAAAAAAGATCGAAAAATTTTCCAAATGCAAATATCACGTTCGCCGTTCGGGATGCGTGCGTTCGGTTGCCAAAAGCGAATTGGTTCCGGGCGATCTTTTGCTTCTTGAAAAAGGCGACGTTATGCCTTGTGACGGCATTATCCTCAAATGCAGCGGGCTGAAAATTTTGGAAGCCAGCGTGACCGGCAGACGTGTTCCCGTTTTTAAGCGAAGCCATCAGGAAGTCGAAGAGGAAGAAAGCGACTATCCGTATTTTGAGTGCATCCTCTTTGCCGGAAGCGTCATTCTTCACGGCAGTGCCAAGGTGTTCGTTTGTAACACCGGACTTGATATTTTCGACAATGAAAATTTCACCATTATCCGTCAGAACAGCACCGTTCCCCGCATTTATCAGACTGCGATGGAATTGAAAAAGCAGATCTTCTTGGTTTGGGTGATTGCTTGCTTTTTCCTCTTTGCTTGGGGGGTATTTCGCGGTCAGGATATTTTTGATGCTTTTTATTACGTTGCCGCGATGGTGATTGCCGCGTTTCCGGATTCCATCGAGCATTTGTGCGATCTTGCCATCGCATATATGGCAAAATGTCTCTTTGATGAGGGTGTGATTTTGCGCAATGCCGGTTCGGTTGACCGTCTTTGCGATGCCAACTGCGTTTTTGTCAATTCCAGCGATTATCTCTTTTATGCCCAGCCGATCCCGTTTTCCTTTTATTTGGGGGATCAGTATTATGAATTCAAAGAATCCCCGAACCTTGCCGCACCGCTTCTGGAAAATCTGATTTTGGCGCAAAACAGCAATACCTACTTTGCCGGCAAAAGGGAAGAGCGCCAGGCAGAAAAAGCCATCCTCTCCGCCGCTGCCCGCATCGGCATTCAGAAAACAAGATTGGAGCATTCTCATCTTTACGTCAATCGCTATGATTTTGACCCGAAATACGGTTTTTCTTGTGCGCTGACCCTGTTCGAGGGCAAATATCGTCTGATCATTCGCGGCAATCCCAACTCGGTTCTTGCCGCTTGCACCGAATATTGGAAAGACGGCGAAAGCATTCCGATGAACGAAGCACAGCGTGCATCGTTCCGCGCCAATGCCAGACATTTGGCAGGGTGCAGTGAAAGAATGTACGCGGTTGCGACGCTCGGCCTTTCTTCTCCCTCCACCGGTGACCAACGCGCCTTGTGTCGAGGAATGACCTATCTTGGCATCTTCGGTCTTTCTACCCCCATCAGCGCCGCCGCGGCAAACGCTGTGAGCATTTGTCAAAAATCCGGCGTTCAAACCTATCTTCTAACCGACGACTATCCGGAAACGGTTGCCGCGCTTTCGAAAAGTGTGTCGATCATCGGTCCTGACGATTATCAATACGCACTCTCTTATCAAACTTACGAGAGAATGGATCGCGGTGTTTTTGTTGCCGATATCGAAAAATATAAGGCGTATTGCTCGTTCCCTGTTGAGGAAAAGCAAAGCATCGTGAAATATCACAAGGACAACGGAGATATCACAGTTTCTCTTACCGGCGGTCTTTACGATACCCTCCCGCAGATGGAATCGGATATTTCCATTGTCAGTGCGGAGGAAAAACAAAACGCGGTGCGCTTGAATGCCGATCTTTTGGTCACGCAAAAGAAGTATGAAATCATCCCGATGTGCATCAACTGGGCGAGAATTTTTTATCGCAATATCGTACATATTATGCAATATGTGCTTTTGGTTCAGGTTGCCTTGGGACTGTGCGTCTTTATGTGCTTGACCGCTCACGGTCAAACCCCGTTTCATGCGCTGCCGCTGCTCTTGGCAGGGCTTGGCGCCGTCATTCCGGCGGGGATGAACATTTTCCACCGCAAGCCCGGACCTCATTTGGAGGATAACAAAGGGGTCTTGAAAGACGATCGTGTGGCTTCTTTGCAGGTTTTGATTATCATTCCTGCCATCACGGGATTGGCACAGGCGATCGCGATGATGCTTTCGTATCAGATCGCCCTGTTTGCTTCGGGCGGAGTGGAAACGGCAAGAAACGCCGCTCTTCTCACTTTCATTTTTGCTTCCTATTTTTCCTCCCTTTCGGTAAAATTCGACCACCCTTTGCTGTTCCGAATCAAGCAATTGGGAAAATCGGAATGGATCACTGCCATCCTTTGCCTTTGCGTGTCCCTCATCATTACGCTCTCACCGGCAAAGCTGCTTTGGCAAACCCACGCTTTTGGCTCCGGACTCAGCTTTTGGATTTTGCTGTGGGCGTTTGTAAGCTCCTTGATTCCGGCTTTGATATCCGAGTGGATGAAATTTTTAAAACGTGATGACTCTGCCCAAGGGCGTGAATCATAAATTCAGTTTGTAGAAAGGAGTAATTGTTATGACTTCTGTAACCAAAGAAAGCATCATCGGCGACATCCTTGATGCAGATCAGGGAACCGCTCAGTTCTTCTTTGAAATCGGTATGCACTGCTTGGGTTGCCCTGCTTCCCGCGGCGAATCCATCGCACAAGCTTGTGCCGTTCACGGAACCGATGCGGATGCTCTCGTGGAAAAAATCAATGCATATCTGGCAAGCAAATAAGTCGGATAGGAGGCACCGCAATGACCTTTCGGCAAGACTTTCCGCGATTGCGGATTGTCTGCCGACAGGTGGTGTTGTGTGTGACGTAGGAGCCGATCACGGTGCGCTTTCCTTGTATTTACTGCAAACAGGGCAGTGCAGTCGCGTGATCGTTACGGATTTAAATTCACATCCGCTGGCACGTGCAGAACAAAATCTGACGGCAGCGGGTGTTTCTGACCGCGCGCAGTTTCTCTTAACGGACGGTATTGTCGAGGTGTTGCCGTATCAGCCGGATGGCTTTGTCATTGCGGGGATGGGTGGTGAAACCATCTTAGGCATTTTAGACCGCGCCAAAGGGAAGATTGCGCCCGGAACCGTTTTTGTTATGCAGCCCATGACCCGCGAGGTTCCTTTGCGCCGCTATTTGTATGAGAATGGCTTTTGTGTCAAAGAGGAAGAAGTCGTGTTGGAAAACGGCAAGGTCTTTTTGATTTTCAAAGCTGAGTTTGACGGCATACCTCGCTTGAAAGAGGACGATTTTTTCCGGTTCGGTGAATATCTTCCGAATCAGGATTCAGCCGCAAATCGAGCGTATTTTGAAACCTGTCTTGTGCAATTGGAGTCGATTATTGCCGGAAAACAGAAGGCGGGACAGTCTGTGGAAACGGAACGGAAACAACGGGCTCAGTGTTTGGCTCGATTGGAGGTATCAAATGAAGATTCGTGACATTGAAACGTATTTTCAAACGCTCTATCCCAAGGAGCGTTCTTGCGCTTGGGATAACGATGGTCTTTTGGTTTGTTCCGATCGCGATAGGGAAGTGACAAGTGTTTTGACTTGCCTTGACGTTACCTTTTCGGTCATCGAACGTGCCCTTGCCGAAAAATGCGAACTGATCATCAGCCATCATCCGCTGATCTTTTCCCCTCTTTCTGCTATTAATGAAGATTCGATCGTGGGGCAGAAGGTGTTGCTTCTTCTCCAGTCCAATCTGTCCCTGCTTTCTTTGCATACCCGATTTGACGGCGCCGTCGGCGGTCTGAACGACCGATTCGGCGAAAAATTGGGCCTTTCGCCTCTCTATCACACGCCGCTTCTTCCGGAGGAACCGTTCATCGGAAAGATTGGCGTGTTGCCGAAAAAAATGACACCGGAGGATCTTGCACGACGGGTTTCGGCGGCACTTTCTTCTCCTGTCAAACTCTATTCTGCTGGACTTGACGTGGAAAAAGTCGGCTTTTGCTGCGGCTCCGGCAAAGACTTGGTTTTGCCTTGTCTTTTGCAAGGTGCCGATGCCTTTGTCGGCGGGGATATTTCGTATCACTTGGCGCAAGAGGCCGTCGAGCGTGGAATGAGTGTGATCGATTGCGGTCACCATTCTTCGGAAAAAGACGCGGTCTATTATTTTAGAGATGCACTTCACGCTCTTTCCCCCGATTTGACCGTCCATCCTTTCGTGGAGCCCTTAGGTGGCGAAAACATTGATTTTTCTCAGCTTTTTTGTTCAAATAGCACAACTTGATTTTTGATTAATTGTGCAAATAAAAAGAATTTTTGAATTCTTATTTTTCGACTTGATTATTTTTACATTTGGTGTTATAATTTCCTGTAGTATATTGGTATTTATGTGCCGTTTTAGGAGGTTTATCCATGAAAAAAATCGTTGCATTATTGCTTTTGGCAGCAATGCTGGCCGCAAGTCTTTGCTCTTGTGCGGTTGATATGGAAGATGTGGGATCCATCATTCCGATGTATCTTGCCGAGCCCCAGACCGATCTGGACCCCTCGAAAATGATCTATGACAAAGATTTTGTCAAAGTATCCTCTCTCATCTACGAGGGATTGACTCAGGTCACTTCCTCCGGCGAGATTGAGCCCGCCATTGCCAGCGAGTGGGAACAGAAGTACAACGAAGCCAGAGAAGAGTACTTCCTGCGCATCGACATCAACTATTCCAGATGGAACGATGGCCGCATCTTGTCTGCCGACCACTTCGTTTACGCTTGGAAACGCATCCTTTCTCCCGAGGTTTCCAGCCCCGCTGCCGCACTTCTTTTTGACATCAAGAATGCCAGAGAAGTAAAAGCCGGCAATATGACCATCGATGATCTGGGCGTTGCCGCAGTGGATCTCGATACGCTGGAAATTCAGTTCGAAAAGCCCATTGATCCCGAACTCTTCCTCGAAGCCATCTCCAGTCCCGCTTTGGTTCCGCAAAGAGACGACGTTGTTCAGGGCAAAGAAGACGTTTGGGCAACCAACGTAAACGACCTTGCGACCAACGGCAAATTCACGCTCAAAGCAATGAATCCCGAGGGCGCTTACCGTTTGGATTTCTCCAAATATTATCGTTTGGATAAAGAAGTAGAAGACGGCTATAACGTATTCGTAAAACCCTATCGTTTGATTACTGATTTTGCAAAATATAAGTCCGCAGAAGAAGCCATTACCGCTTTCGATAACGGCGAATTGTTCTACGTTGGTTCTTTCACCGCAGAAACCTTTACGGCGAAAGAAAAACAGATTAAGTCTTCTGACACGCTTTCCTCTTACACCTACTTTTTCAACTGCAAGAACGACGTGCTCTCCGATGCTAAGGTTCGCAAAGCTCTGAGCATGGCTCTCAGTCGCGATCAGATCGCAACGTTGATGGGTCAGAATGCCAAAGCTGCAGAGGGCTTTGTATCGTCCGTCGCAACCGGTTCTACCATGAAAAAGAGTTTCCGCAGCGAAGCAGGTAAGCTTTATAACACCGCCGGTGATTTGGAAGGCGCTAAGGCGCTTTTGAAAGAGGCGGGCAAGAAGAGCGGATCTTTTGCCATCACCTATCGCGAAGATCGCGCCTATGAAAAAGCAGTTGCAGAATATGCAAAAGGCGTTTGGGAATCGCTCGGCTTCAAAGTAGAACTCAGTGCAAAGAAAGCCGATGCCTATGAAAAAGCTCTCATGGGCGGCACGTTTGACGTGATCGCACTGGACTATCAGTCCCTTTCTACCAACGCGTATGCAGCACTGGCTCCTTTTGCTCCCGCATACAGCGGATCTGAGGTTTCGGTTTCCGTTGATTCTGTCGGCACCTCTGAGCATGTAACCGGATACACTTCCGACGCTTACACCGCTCTTCTGGATGAAGTTCTGGAATCCACCGACAGAAAGACTCGCACCAAAAAGCTCATTGAGATCGAAAAGATGCTCGGCGAGGATTGTCCCGCTATCGCACTTGCATTTTATGCTCACAACTATCTCGCTTCTTCCGAATTGAAGGGTCTGGAAACCAGCCCCTACGGCTGCACCCTTTTCACCAATGCCGTTCTGAAGAACTATGAAGAAAGAAACGAAGCATACCTTGCTGCAGAAGAAGCCGCTTTAAAGGCACAAAATGACGAAAAATAATCATTGAATCACGTTTTGAGGCAGACGTTCCAAACAGTCTGCCGGGTTTCTTTTTTTTCGTCGGATCTTCTTTGTTGATTCCGAATTTTTTATTGGATAAAATATTGATTTTTTGAGTGCGAAATGGTATAATATTGGAAATAAAATACCAAAGTTTTGCCCTTTTGCGAAACTGGAAGGAATGGTGAAATATGAAACGAAATACAAAGCGTCTTGTTTGCGCTGTGTTGTTGCTCTCCACGCTCTTTTCTTTGTTTGCCTGCGCGGGAAATGCGCCGCAAACCACCGCAACGCAGGATCTCTTGAATCCAAACGATGCGTTGACCCAAACGCAAACTTCGTCTGACACCACGGACGCTGTCCCTCCCGTTCCCGAAACTTCGAAATATCTTAATCCCTTGACCGGCCTTGAGTGTGACGTCGATCACGCAGGAAAAAGACCGATTGGCATTATGATCGGCAACACCAAGGATGCACTGCCTCAATACGGGCTCTCCAAAATGGATATTATTTACGAAGTGTTGGCGGAAGGCGGAATCCTGCGTCTTGAGGGCTTTGTCTTAGACTATCAAAGCATCGAAAAGATCGGCAGTATTCGTTCGGCACGCGCTTATTATGCTGAGCTTGCCTCTGCTCACGATGCGATTTTCGTTCACAGCGGAATTAATATTTACGCAACTCCGCACGTCAAAAAACTCGGCGTCAATAACATCAATGCCACCGGAGATGCGTTTTTCCGCGATCCCGCAAGAGAGGGCTATTCAAGGGAACATACCCACTTTGTTTGGGGTGCAAAGCTCGATTCTACCATCGCGCAGTTTAAGTATCGCACCGAGCTTTCCGATCCGAACTTCACTTCCTTCCCGTTTGACTCCAACTTTACGACTCTAGGTACCGGCAAAGCCGCAACCTACGTCAAAGTAAAGCATTCGGGCTATAACGTTTCCGAGTTCCGCTATAATGCAACGGATAAGAAATATTACCATTCTCAGTACGGCGCAGACCATATTGACGGTGCAAACAAAGAAAAGGTTGCAACCGAAAACGTATTCGTCTTGTTTGCCGCACACGGATATTTTGCTGACGGAAAAAGCCGCAACATCACCTTGACCGGTCAGGGAAAGGGGTATTATATGACTTGCGGTGAAATGATCCCGATCGTGTGGAAAAGAGCCGGTGAAAACGGTACGTTCTCGTATTTTAAAGAAGATGGAACGCCCCTTTCCGTTCGTCCCGGCAAGAGCTACGTTTCCATCGCCGATACCAAAATTGCATCGACCATTACCATTTCTTGAGGAGATTCCAAACCAGTATGAACAATTTGAAGACCAGCATTGCAAAAACGCTATCTCAGATTCTTTCCCATCCGGAATTGGGTGAGAATCAGATCCTTGATTTTTTTGATACGCCCCCCAATCCCCAAATGGGTGACGTTGCTCTTGCTTGCTTTCGGCTTTCCAAACTGTTGAGAAAAAGCCCGATGGCGATTGCCGAAGAGCTTTCGACCGCTCTGTCGGCAAATTTACCCGAGGGGGTCAGCCGTGTGGAAAACGCAGGCGGCTATTTGAACTTTTTCCTTGCCGATTCCTACCGCATTTCGCTTCTGCGTGAAATGCTGGAAGCCGGGGAAAATTACGGTAGCAACAAAATCGGAGAAGGCAAGACCATGGTCATTGACTATTCTTCTCCCAACATCGCCAAGCGCTTTCACATCGGACACTTGGGAACGACCATTATCGGTAATTCCATCAAACTCATTCACCGCTTTTCCGGTTACAAGACCGTTGGAATCAATTATTTGGGTGACTGGGGTACGCAGTACGGAAAATTGGTGGTTGCCTTCAAAAAGTGGGGAAATGAAGATACGATTCAAAAAATCGGCATTGAAGAATTAAATCGACTTTACGTTTTGTTCGGAACAAAGGTCGAAGAAGATCCTGCGCTCAACGATGAAGCAAGGCACGAGTTTGCGCTTCTCGAGGCAGGGGATGAAGAGAATCTTCGTCTTTGGCGACTCTTCAAGGAAATCAGCTTAAAAGAATATATGAAAACGTATGAGCTTTTGGGCGTTTCCTTTGACAGTTTCAACGGCGAGAGCTTTTATAGTGATAAAATGCCCGCTGTTGTGGAAGAATTGAAAGAAAAGAATCTTCTGAAAATCGATGACGGAGCAAGTCTTGTCGATTTGGAAGAATATCATATGCCTCCGTGTTTGATTCTCAAACGCGACGGTTCTTCTCTTTATCCGACACGCGATATTGCCGCCGCGCTTTGGAGAAAGAAAGAGTACAGCTTCGATAAGTGTATATACGTTACCAGCGCAGGGCAGAGCTTGCATTTTGCGCAGTGGTTCAAAGTGGTTGGCTTGATGGGATACGATTGGGAAGACCAATTGATCCACGTTCCCTACGGAACCTTCAGTATCAACGGAGAAAAAATTGCTTCGCGCACCGGCAACGTTGTTTTGCTCGACGATCTGTTCCAGGAAGCGATCGAAAAAGCCGGGGCGATCATTGAAGAGAAAAATCCCGGCCTTGCCAACAAAGACCAGATCGCTCGCGACGTCGGTGTCGGTGCGGTTATCTTCAACAGTCTTTCCGCCAACCGCATCAAGGACGTGAACTTCAATTGGTCGGAAGCACTCAATTTCGACGGTAACACGGGTCCTTATGCCCAGTACACCTATGCAAGAGCTTGCAGCATCCTGAACCAGTCGGAAGCGGCGCAGTGTCCTGTGATGAAAGAGCTTTGTGCGGAAGAAAAAGAGCTGATCACAACCCTGTCTTTGTTCCCCGACCGTGTGGTTCGTGCGCTCAATGAATATGAACCGTCTATCATTACAAGATTTGCTCTTGACCTGTGTCAGAGCTTTAACCGCTTTTATAATGCTTGTCCCATTCGCAGTGCAACCGGGGACGAGAAGGCACTTCGCCTTTGCCTTTGCCAAGCGGTCAAAAACTCTTTGGGCACAGCGTTGCACTTAATCGGGTTGAGAACACCTGAAAAAATCTAATTCAATTTCGGAGGAAATAGATATGTCCGGTCATTCTAAGTGGAGTAATATCAAACATAAAAAAGAAAAAACCGACGCGCAGCGCGCGAAGGTGTTTACCAAAATCGGTAAAGAGATCGCAATGGCGGTGAAAGCCGGCGGTCCCGACCCGAACGCGAACTCAAAATTGCGTGATCTGATCGCAAAAGCCAAGGGGCTTAACGTTCCCAATGATAACATTGACCGCATCATCAAAAAAGCGGCATCGTCCGATTCGGAAAACTACGAATCCATTTACTATGAAGGATACGGTCCCAGCGGAATTGCCGTCATCGTAGAGTGTGCAACAGACAACCGTAACCGCACCAGTGCCGACCTTCGTCATTATTTTGATAAATTTGGCGGCAACCTGGGTACCACGGGCTGCGTGTCATATCTGTTCAGCGACAAAGGCATCATTTTGGTACAGGCCGAGGGAGTCGATGAAGATTCTCTGATGGAAGTTTCCCTCGAAGCAGGTGCGGAAGACATCGGGCTGGAAGAAGACGCGTTTGAAGTTCTCACCGCTCCGGCAGATCTGGAAGCTGTGAAAGAGGAAATCGTGAAGGCCGGATACACCGTCCTTTCGACCGAAGAAACAAAGATCCCGTCTACTTACGTGAATGTTTCCGACGAAGAGTCCGTGATCAAAATGCAAAAGTTGATCGACGCTTTGGATGACAACGAGGACGTTCAAAATTATTGGCATAACTGGGAGAACGAATGAGAAAAGACGTTGAAAAGCATGGGGAATCCGATTTTGCCGAAGGTGCGATCTCGATTCTGTCCATCTTGAAAAACGATTCCCGCCCTGTTTTTCAGATTTATCTTCTTCCTCAAGCAAAGAAGGATGAACGCAATATTATGCGCCTTCTTTCCCTTGCCAAAAAGAAGAAAATTCCCGTTACGAGCGCGGACGATGCGTTTTTCCAATCGGTTACCACAGGCCACACCCACGGCGGCGTGATTGCCCGTGTCGGTCAACGCCGTATGGTAAGCGTGGAAGAAGTGTTCGAAAAAGGAAACGGCTTTGTCTTTTTGATTTGCGGCATTGAAGACCCCTTTAATTTCGGGTGCGCCGTTCGTTCCTTTTATGCGGCGGGTGCGGGTGGCATGATCCTCACCCCCCGAAATTGGCTGTCCTGTGCCGGCGTGACCATTCGTTCCTCGGCAGGAACCACGGAAGCGCTGCCTTGTGCTTGCTATGAATCTCCGACTGCGCTTTGTACAATAGCAAAGGAAAAAGGGTATCGCGTGGTCTGTGCCTGCGAAAAGGATTCGGTCGATCTGTTTTTCGCCGACCTTGAAAAACCGATTTTTCTGATCGTCGGTGGGGAAAAGAGGGGAATTTCCCGTGAATTTTTGGATGCGGCAGATGAAAAAATCCGCATTCCGTACGGCAGAGCTTTTAAGGGCTCTTTGACGGCGTCCGCCGCCTCCGCGATCTGCGCGTTTGAGGTGCTTCGCCGACAGACGAAACAATAGGAGAAAAAATGGAACAACTCATACCCCGCATTTTGGATTTTTTGATTACCTTGCCGCCCATTCTGATTGCGCTTTCCGTTCACGAATTGATGCACGGCTATGCCGCTTATCGCTTGGGTGATCCGACTGCAAAGTATATGGGGCGACTTTCCCTCAATCCTTTGCGTCACATTGATCCGATCGGCTTTTTGTCCTTGATGATCTTTCACATCGGTTGGGCAAAGCCCGTTTCCGTTGATCCGCGGTATTTTAAAAAGCCCAAGCGCGATATGGCGCTGACCGCTCTGGCTGGTCCGCTTTCCAATTTCGTTCTCGCGTTTCTCTTTTCTTTTGTCTACGTGCTGTGTGTTCGAATTGGGTATCAGTTCTCCCTGATGGGAACTGTTTCCGTTACCCCTTACGACGTGTTTTTGATGATGATGTCCTATATGATCACCATCAACTTAGGATTGGGAGTTTTCAATTTGATTCCCATTCCGCCGCTGGATGGCTCAAAGATTCTTTATGCCTTTTTGCCGTATCAGATCGTATACAAAATTGCCCCGTATGAGCGCTATATTCAATTTGCTATGATTTTACTTTTGGCGTTCGGCATTTTATCGGTTCCGATCGGCTCGGCGGTTTCGTTTTTCTCCAACTTGTTTTTGAATCTTGCAAAAGGAGTACTCCTTTAATGGCAACTGAACAGTTGAATTTTAAACTGGAAATATTCGACGGCCCGCTTGATTTGCTCCTGACCTTGATTACCAAGCAGAAGATCAACATTTACGATATTCCGATCGCTCATATTCTGGATCAGTATCTGGAATATATGGAGCTTTGCCAGATTTACAATGCAGAGCTTTCCAGTGAATTCATCGTAATGGCGTGTGAACTTCTCTATATCAAATCAAAAATGCTTTTGCCCGACGAACAGGAGGAAGAGGACCCGCGTGACGACTTGGTTCGTTCCTTGATTGAATATTCTGAGGTAAAAAGGGCAGCATCGTTCTTGTCGGAACGCGAAAAAGAGTATTATCATCGCTATTATCCAACCCCGAAAGAGCCGGTGGTGAAAGTGGAAACCGCGCTTTCCGATCCTGCGCTTTTATGGGAGGCGTTCAGCCAAATGAGAACGGCTCTGCGAGAAGACAGAGAGCGAAAAAAGAAAGAAGACGTTCAGAGCATTTTCTCGGCAAAGATCACTCCGGTTGAATCCAAGGTTGTGTTTGTGCTTCGCCGCATGGTCAAGGCCTTTCCTCGCGGAAACAGCGTTTCCTTTTCTTCCATGATAAAGGAACAAGGCGATCGGAGCGACCGCGTGGCAACGTTCCTTGCTATTTTGGAACTGGTTCAAAGCGGTAGAATTTCCTTTGAACATAAAGAAAACGATTATATCATCAGTTTGAATCTGGAAAGAGAGGGGGCAAAACAATGAAATATTCGCTGAAATTTGTCAGCTACGAAGACGGCTATTTGATTAACGCACTGGAAGCGGTTTTGTTTGCAGGCGGAGATCCCGTCAGCATTGAGCGCTTGGCGCAGATTTTTGATATCACCAAAACGGAAGTCGGCGTTGTTGTCGATCAGTTAGAAGCGCGTCTTGCCCAAAACAATTCCTCTTTCCAGCTTTGCAGAGTGGGGGATTCCGTTCAGCTATGCACCAAAAAGGAATATTCCGAACCGGTTCAGAAATTGCTTGAAATCAAACGAACCTCTCCCATCTCCAAGGCGGCACTGGAAGCCCTTTCCATTGTGGCGTATAAACAGCCCGTCACCAAAACGTATATCGAGCAGGTTCGCGGAGTTGATTGCTCCGGAATCATTTCCACGCTGCTTCAGCGAGAATTAATCGAAGAATGCGGAAGATTGGATGCTCCCGGTCGTCCCATTCTCTATCAAACAACGTATAATTTCCTGCGTTGCTTCGGTTTGGAAAGCATAGAAGATTTGCCGGGCGAAGTCTCGGTTCAGCTGAAGATCGACGGCATTGGTGATTCGGAGCCCGAAGCATGATCGCCCTTTACGTTGTTCTTGCTTTGTTAGCGCTGATTCTCTTTTTGCTCTTTGTTAATATCCATATCATTTTTGTGTATCGAGAAAAAGCGCAGGTCATCGTTCGAATCCTCTTTCTTCGGATGGATGGAATGCACCTGTTTTCCTATTTCACCCGTGAAAAAGAGGGGGGAGAGGAGAAAGAGCAAACTCAGTCGGAAAAGCCGCAAGCACCAAAGAAAAAAAGAAAAGCCGATCCTTTGGGCTTTGTCGAATTTTTACTTCGTATTACCAGAGTCGTTTCTCTTGCCGTGAAAGAGCATCTTTCCAAAATGCGTATTCATCTGAAAGAGCTTTGTGTTATCATCGGAACGGATGACGCGGCAAAAACGGCAATGCTGACCGGCGGTGCGATTCAGGCGGCGAACTTCCTTTGCGTTTTGCTTCAGCGCTTCTCGCATTTTACTTGTGACAATCGAAATCTTGTCATTTCACCGGATTTTACATCGGAACAAAGCCGTTTCACCGTCCACTTGGATTTAACTGTAAAAGCATATCATTTGATTACCATATTTATGAGAGCATATTTTAGGTTATTTGAAGGAAAGGATGAACATCATGCACGAAATTCCGTTAAAACAAGTCATTGACGCATCCCTTGAAAACATCAAGAAGGTTTTGGATGCAGACGCTGTGGTGGGAACGCCCATCACCCTTCCCGGCGACGTTACCATTATCCCCATTTCCAAGGTCAGCTGCGGCTTCACCTCGGGCGGTGTGGATTTTGACAGCAAAACCAATCCGCGCCGTGATATGCCTCATTTCGGAGGCGGCAACGGGGCAGGAATGTCCGTTACTCCACTCACGTTTCTGGTCATCACCGGAAACGACGTTCGTCTGATGAACGTCAACGGAACGAACGTTTCCTCTGACAGTGCTCTTGTCAACACCATTTCCGATCTTGTAGACAAATCCCCCGCTATCTTTGAGAAGATCAAATCCTATTTTAAGAAGGACGACAAAAAAGCGGCAGACAGTGAGGAAAAAAACGAAGCGGAAAGCACGCAAACTGCCAGCCAAGAGGATAGCACCGTAACAGAATAAGCGTATTTTTTTCATGGCTTTTCCATATAATGTGGTAAAAAAAGAGGAGAAGCCAAATGAAAAAACGTCTATTTTCGTTCTTTTGCTTTTTACTTTCTTTCGCCTTGCTTTCCGGCGCTGTGCTCGCTTCCGGCTATTTTGCCGAATCGGGTTCCGTTCCGGTAATGGGGTCTGTGTCCGCGCAAAGCTATGCCCTGATGGATGCGGATACAGGGGAAGTATTAAAACAGCTCAATGCCGATTTGCCGCTTCCCATGGCAAGTACAACCAAGATTATGACCTGCCTTGTTGCCTTGGAAGAAGGCGATCTTGCCAAAGAGATCAGCGTACCGCAGGAAGCCGTTGGCATTGAGGGCTCGTCGGTCTATCTTGTGCGCGGAGAAACACTCACGCTCTCGGAGCTTCTTTACGCACTGATGCTGGAAAGCGCCAATGACGCCGCCGTTGCCATTGCGCTTCATATTTCCGGCTCCGTTTCCGACTTTGTCGCGAAAATGAACGAAAAAGCCGCTCAGATTGGAATGACAAATACCCATTTTACCAATCCCAACGGCCTGCCGGATGATGCGCATCATTCCACCGCCAAGGATCTTTCGATCCTGATGTGCTGTGCAATGAAAAACGAGGCGTTTGCCGAAATTGCATCCACGCAGACCAAAACCATCCGTGCCCCGGAGGGAAAGAGCAGGTTTTTGTCTAATCACAATCGACTGCTGAGAAATTATGAGCCGTGTGTTGCCGGAAAAACGGGATTTACCAAAACGGCGGGACGCTGTCTTGTCACAGCGGCGCAAAAGGACGGTAAGCTGCTCGTTTGTACCACGCTGGGCGCTCCTGACGATTGGAACGATCACAAAGAGCTTTATCAATACGGATTTTCTCTTTATTCTGAGAGAACACTGGCGCAGCCCGCATCTTTTTCCTTTTCGCTTCCCGTTGTGGGAGGGATGGAAAATGCTGTGTCTGTCACCAATTCTGACAGCGTGCTTCTTGCGCTCCGTCAGGAACAGACAGTGGATACGGTTGTGGAATTGCCCCCGTTTTCTTATGCACCGGTGAAAGCCGGGGATCAAGTAGGTAGGGTTCTCTTTCTTTTAAACGGAAAAGAGGTCGCACAGCTTCCTCTTCTTGCAGGAGAGAGCATCAAACAAAAAGAAATCAAGCTTTCTTTTTGGCAAAAAATTTGGAATCGAATATGGGAATGGATCACCTTTCATGGAAGAGATTAGAATTCAAAAATACCTTGCCGACTGCGGCACGATGAGCCGTCGTCGCGCTGAAGTTGAAATTGAAAATGGGAACGTATGTGTCAATGGACGCAAGGCCTTGATCGGGCAGAAAATTTGTCCCGGCAAGGATTACGTTACCTATTTGGGAAAAACCGTTGTTCCCACCGGCAAAAAAATCTATATTAAACTCAACAAACCCCGTGGATACGTTTCCACGATGTCGGACGAAAAGGGAAGAAAGTGCGTTGCGGATTTGGTTAAAAAGATTCCGGAGCGCGTGTATCCCATCGGTCGATTGGACCTTGATTCCGAGGGGCTTCTTCTGATGACCAACGACGGTGCCCTTGCCAATGCTCTGATGCATCCGAAGAGTGGCATTGAAAAGGTGTACGTCGTAAAGGTGAGATGTGCGCCTGACGAGAGACAGATGAAAGCGCTGAACGAATCGATGGAGCTCGACGGCTATACGATCAAGCCCTGCCGCGTGAGCTGTCCCGATCCGACCGTTCCTACCAAGCTTCGCTTCATTTTAAAAGAGGGAAGAAACAGACAAATTCGAAAAATGTGCGAAGCGGTCGGTCTTGAGGTCACACGTTTAAAACGAATCAGCGAGGGCAAAATTCAGCTTGGATCGCTTCGTTCCGGTACGTGGGCGGAACTTGACGGAAAGGAATTGAGCGCCCTGATGGCGCTTTCTGAATGATGATGGATCTTGCACCTTTTGAGTCCCCGATGGAGCATCAGGCGTATTGTCAAGCGGCCGGCACCCCCTTTGAGGACGGCTCCATTGGCTTTAAAATATTCGAACAAAACGAAAAGTTAGGGCTGTGTCAACTCAAATTTGTCGGCGAAGCGGCGTACGTTCTTTCGGTGACAGAAATTGACGAAAAAATATCCAAACAAGCACTGGCAACGTGCTTTTCCCATGTGGTTCAATTCTTAGCACATCTCGGTGTCGGTTCCGTTGTTTATCCCATTCAAAACAAGACGGATGAAATCGTCGCCGAAAGCTGTGGCTTTGATCGCGTCAGTGAAACGCTCTTTGTCTTTGATTTTTCGGCGGAAGAAGCCGAGGAACACGAACACTTCTGCGACGGTAACTGCACGCATCACCACCACGGCCATTGATATGGGGGCGTAAAGGTTTCGACGGGGTTTGGGAAGTAGGATAAGCGGGTAGAGTCGCAGACACTCTTCAAAACTGCAACTTAAAAATTAAACGCTAACGAAAACGTAGCACTCGCTGCCTAATTTGGCAGCCATCCACCCGAGGATGACCGCGACCTCGGCTTGGGTGTCACACAAGCGGTGAACGTGAACCGGGTCAAGCTTTGTGCCCGGTCATGATCCGATGAAGCTACCGTCTTTGCTGCCTGTCGGCGGGCGTCAAAGATAGGGAACTCAAAACACCGAATGCACCCGGAGAAAGTCCTATGGATCAGATTTCGGACAGGGGTTCGATTCCCCTCGCCTCCACCATAACAAACACATCCGAACTCACAAAAGGGTTCGGATGTTGTGCTTTATGTTCCACCACAAAATCAACTGCGGTTGATACAAAAGAGGTCACCTCAAACGAGGTGACCTCTTTTTCTTTAAAAGCAGATTATTTCGGAAAATGCAATGTCTGCTTGACATTATCTTCTTTGGTTTTATGTGTTCATTTTCCATGTTGCAATGGTTTATACTATAAAACTGAATTAATCTATGCTTTAAAAACATAAAACGAATTTCAAAAAACGCTTTACAAAAAAAATGTTTGGTGATATAATGCAAATGTCCTTAAAAATGAAAAGAGAGGCAAGTTTATGGAATATCGCTTAGAGTCCGACTCCATCGGAACCAAACAAGTACCTGCCAATGCGTACTGGGGCGTACAGTCCCTTCGCGGTGCAGAGAACTTTAGAATCACCGGACAGTCTTTGAGAAAAGAATTTATTGAATCTTTGGCTGAAATCAAAAAAGCTTGTGCGATTTGTAACCACAAGGTTGGCGAAATGGATGAAACAATTAAAGATGCCATTTGCCGTGCCTGTGACGAGATCGTGGAAGGAAAACTGCACGATCAGTTCATTTGTGATCCAATTCAGGGTGGCGCCGGCACGACGGCAAACATGAACGCCAACGAGGTCATCGCAAACCGCGCAATCGAAATTTTGGGCGGCGTGAAGGGTGATTATTCGATCGTTCATCCCAACGACCACGTCAACCGTTCTCAGTCCACCAACGACGTCATTCCGACTGCGGCAAAAATGACCACGATCAAACTTTTGAAAAAGGTTATGAAGCAGGTCGAAAGACTCGAAGAGGCACTCAAAGACAAAGAAAAGGAATTCCATCACATCATCAAAATGGGTCGTACTCAGATGCAGGATGCTGTGCCGATCCGTTTGGGTTCTGAATTCGGTGCTTACAGCCGTGCCATCCATCGTGACCTTGTCCGCTTGGAACGCGCAATGTTTGAAATGTACGGCATCAACCTCGGTGGTACTGCCGTTGGTACTGCTTTGAACGCCAAGCCCGAATACGTCGATTCTTTGGCTCCCGTTTTGAGCGAAATTTCCGGTCTTCCCCTGGTAAAGGCAGACGACTTGGTTGACGGAACGCAGAACCTTGATTCTTTTGCATACGTTTCTTCTGCTCTGAAGACCTGCGCCATCTCTTGCTCCAAAATGTCCAACGACTTCCGTTTGATGTCCTCCGGCCCTCGTTGCGGCTTTGAAGAAATCAACCTTCCTCCCATGCAGAACGGTTCCTCCATCATGCCCGGCAAGGTAAATCCGGTTATCCCCGAAGTGATGAGCCAGGCCGCTTTCTGTATCATCGGTAATGATATGTCTATCACGATGGCAGCCGAAGCAGGTCAGCTCGAGCTCAACTACGCTGAGCCCGTTTTGTATCACAAACTCTTCGAGTCGCTTGTTGCTCTGGAAGGTGCGATCGATACCTTTGTGGAACGCTGTGTTGTCGGCATCACCGCCAACGAAGACCGTTGCGAAGAACTCGTGGAATCTTCCGTCGGTGTCATCACCGCAATTTGCCCCAAGGTAGGTTATAAAAAATCTGCTACGGTTGCAAAAGAAGCGATCAAGACCGGCAAAAGCGTCAGAGAAGTGCTTCGCGACTCCGGCATTCTTTCCGAGCAGGAAATCGAATCCATCCTTGATCCTAAAACAATGGTATGATCAAAAATTCCCCCGAATTTCGGGGGAATTTTTTTATAAAAAAAGAAAAGCAAGTCAATTTGACTTACTTTTCTTTGACGACCAAAACGTCGCGAATTCCGTAATACGAAAACGCATTGATTGCCTCATCGTCAAGCTTTTCCCCACAAATGGCAATGGGAACGGCAGGGGGACAGGACACGGCAGGGTCTGCCAAAATGCGGCCTGCGGCACGTTCGATCGGGATACGCTCCGTCGCACAGAGCATAGCGCGGCGAATGGAAAGCGCGGGAGTTGCTTTTTTGCATTTGGGAGGAAACACAAGAATCGGTTCTCTTTTTTCGAGGAATGCAAAAAAGGTTTTGATGCGATGCAAAACCTCGGTTCCGTTTTGCGGGGTGAACATCATCACGAGAAAATCGGGATCGGAAAATTCACATTCCATTCCGTTTTCTCGCAAGATGCGAGCCAAATCTGTTCCGGTATAGCCGGCGGGCTTTGTCACGATGCAAATTTTCAGCGGCTCGTCGCCGATGGTCTGAAAGCCCATGTTCCGAATCTCATCTCGCAGGGCTTGCACCTTCTCGGAATAGGAGAGAAGAGCTGCTGGAAAATCGGCGGAAAGATATGCGTTGCAAGCGTCTAAGGATTGCAGGATCAAATACGAGGGACTGGTGGATGCAAAGAGGGAAAGGCAAGATTTTGCTTCCGATAAAAAGAACTCGTCCGCATCTTTTCCGATATGCAAATACGCTCCCCCCGTCAAAACGGGCAGGGTCTTGTGCGCAGAGTCGCAACAAAGATCGGCACCCAGAGCGATCGGATGGCAAGAGCTCGGATAAAAGTTTAAATACGCCCCATGTGCATTGTCAACCAAAAGGATGGCACCGTTTTCGTGACAAAATCGGGAAAGCGAGGCAATATCGGAAACGTTGCCCAAATAGTCGGGACTGGTAATATAAACTGCGGTAGGGGCGCATTCTGCATCCCGAAAGAGCGGCCTTAGGTCTTCTTTCGTAACCTTCCCGGAAAGAAGAGAAGCGTTGCCGAAATCAATCCAAATCGGGGACAGGTCCAGCAGGGCACAGGTGGTCAGAAAGGACTTGTGTGCCGCACGGCCGGCGGCAATAACGGCTTTCTTATTGTTTTTTTCTGCGTGCTTGACCGCTAAGGTCAGCATCGCGCGGATCGCAAGTGTGGACCCTTCGGTAGAATAAAGCGTCTGACGAGAGCCGAAAATCTCTGTTGCGTTTTTTTGGCTTTCTGCCAAAATTCCGTCTTCTTGATAGAGTACGTCCGCACCGCAGATTTCGGTTATGTCAAGCCCCTCGATTCCCAGCGGACCGACTCCCTTGTGACCGGGCATATGCAACCGCGCGTTTCCGCTTTTTTGATAGCGCGATACGAAATCGCAAATCGGGGTGTTCATATTATGCTTCGAGCGCCTTTGCCGCTTCCAGCATAATGGCGCATTCCATACGCTTTTTGAACAGCTTACAGCCGTATTCATATACGCCGTTCACGCTGCCCGTTGCGTGGTAGGAATTGGCAGCACAACCGCCGGAGCAGTAGAGCTTTGCCCAGCAGTCTTGGCATTCGGGCTTGGCATATACGTTGCAAGCCATAAATTGATCGCGAACGGCTTCATTTGTCACACCGTCCCATATGTTACCGAGGAGGAATTGCTCGTCTCCGACAAACTGATGACAAGGATACAGATCGCCCCAGGGGGTCACAGCCATATATTCCGTTCCGGAACCACAGCCGGAAACGCGCTTATAGATGCAAGGACCGCCCTTTAAATCAATCATATAGTGATAGAAGGTAAATGGCTTTCCGCTCTTTCTTTTCTCAAGCATAAGCTCTGCCAAGCGTTCGTATTGATCCAGTACGATCGGAAGGTCTTTGTCGGTCAAAGCGCAGGGATCATCGGGAGCACAAACCACGGGCTCCATGCTCAGTTCCGTAAAGCCCAAACGGAGCATTTCTTTGATATCGTTCAAAAAATCGGGGTTTCGATGGGTGAACGTGCCGCGCATATAGTAATTCTTGTGACCGCGCGCCTCCACCAATTCTTGAAACTTGGGAACGATTTTCTCCCAGCTTCCCACGTCGTTCATATCCACGCGGAAGTGATCGTGGATTTCTTTTCGACCGTCCAAGCTCAGAACCACGTTGCTCATTTCACGATTGGCAAAGTCAATCACGTCTTTATCAATGAGTACACCATTAGTCGTCAGAGTGAAGCGGAAGTTCTTTCCGGTTTCTTTTTCGCGCGCTCTGGCATAGCCGACAAGCGCGCGGATCATATCAAAGTTCATCAGCGGTTCGCCGCCGAAAAAGTCAACCTCTAAATTGGTTCTTCCTTTGGAATTCTCAATCAGAAAATCCAGCGCTCGTTTTCCCGTTTCCAAACTCATCAGAGCGCGTTTTCCCTGATAGTTTCCTTGACTTGCAAAGCAGTAAGCGCAGTTTAAATTGCAGGTGTGGGCAACGTGCAGGCAAAGCGCTTTGACCACGCCGCTTGTCTTCTGTTTCAAATCCTGCGCCATCGGAGAGAACGTGTCCGGTGTGAACAGCTTTCCGTCTTCCTTGAGCTGTGTGACCTGCTCGTAACACTCCTCCAACTCCGAAAGCGAAACTTCGGGGTCGTTGCCGTATTTTGCAAGAAGTTTTTTCAATAGCGCATCTTTTTCGGTGGACTCATACTCCGAAATCAAGTCGTATGCTACTTCGTCCACAACGTGAACCGAACCGGAAAAAATATCCAGTACAATGTTCAGTCCGCCAAGCTGATAGCAATGTATCATAAAATCTCCTTTTCACCGAAAAAAATGCCGCCATAGGCGGCATTTTTTAATTGGATTTTTATTTGCTTTCTTTGTTTTCACACTGCTGATTGGCAATACCGCAACTGGTTTTGCAAGCAGATTGGCAAGAAGTCTGGCATTCGCCGCAGCCGCCTTTTTTTGCGCTTTCACAAAGATTTTTGGTTTCGAGGGTTAAAATGTGTTTCATGATTCGACTCCTTCGCAAAATGATTGATTTATTATAGCATGTTTTTTTCCATAAGTCAATCTAACAAAGAGAATTTTCGCCCATTTTCTCGGATAATCTTCAAAGTGGAGCTTTGTTTTGTGAATTTTTTACGTCGTCGGTTTTATTTTCTTGAAAAACTGCCCACGGTAAAAGTCCTTTTGAACGATCGAAAAGAGGATGGGATCGCTGCTTGATTTTTCTCTTTCGATTGGGAAAAAGGTTTGACAAAACAGAGCTTTTCGGGTAAAATATCAATGTTGACTGTGCAACGAAAATCCGCGTTTTTCGGAGGTTCTTTTATGCTGTTTCGTTTCTTTCGTTTTTCAATGTGCTTATCTTCCATTTCTCACTGTATTCAAAAGATTTGCAGTAAAGAAATGAAAAAAATCGGATTGAAAGGTTCTTACGTACCGTATCTTGCCACGTTAGACCGCTTTCAGGAAGAGGGGGTAACGGCGGCAAAGCTTTGTGAACTGTGTGACCGCGACAAAGCGGCGGTTTCGCGCGCCCTTTCCGAATTGGAGGAAAAGGGTCTTTTGGTACGCGAAGAGGAAAACGGAAGAGTTTATCGCATTCGTTTGTTTTTAACCGAAAAGGGAAAAAGGGCGGCGTCTTTCATCAAAGAAAAGGTGCAGTTTGCGGTCGAGCAAGCGGTAAAGGGGATTCCCGAGGAACAGCGAATCATTTTTGTGGAATCATTTCAGCATATTTCAAAAAATCTTCAGGATCTGACGAAAGAGGAGAATCTCGGCGACCTGTAATTTACGCGTTTTTTTGAATCAGAATTGCCATCGGAGGGCAACCGACACGATTGATAAAGTGGGTTTGCAGAACGCTGTACTTGCTTTGATCGACGCTCTCTAAAAAGGAAAGAATCCGATCGCGCTCTTCGGTCCCGTTTTCCTTTCCGTAGTAGAGGCAAAGTGTCATCACCCCGCCCGGCTTGAGAAGTGTGAGCGCTTTTTGAATGGCAACAAGCGACGTGTCTGCCCGAGAGAATTTGTTGTGATCACCGCCGGGTAACCAGCCGAAATTAAACATAATGCCCCCAACGCTTTCTTTCGTAGTAAAATCATCGATTTTGCTGTGGCAGGAAAGAATCACGCGGGCATTTTTTATATGGTTTTCCGCAAGAAGCTGCCTTGTGCTTTCCACCGCCGCCTCTTGAATGTCAAGGGCGATGACCTCGCCCTTTTCTCCGACAAGCTTTGCCAGAAAGAGCGTATCGCGGCCGCGACCTGCGGTTGCATCGATGCAACGATCTCCGGGCTTGATCTGTTCTGCCATAAATTTGTGGGAAAGCCCGAGTGCGTTAAAAGGATAATTCATATTCTCACCTTGTTCATTTTTCTTTATTATACAAAATCAAAGCTTATTTTTCAATAAATAAAACGTGTTCTCTTGACGAAAGATAGGGAAAAGAGTATACTGGTGCAAATCATCTTAGAATAAGGAGGTGTCTTCTTGGAAAAGGAAGTCTACTTGGTTTTATCACAGTCCGGATCTTGGCTTTCCAACATCATCAAGATCGTAACCCGATATGAATACAACCACATTTCGATTTCTCTTGATGCGAATCTGGATCCGATGTATTCCTTTGGAAGAAGACAGCCCTATAATCCCTTTTGGGGTGGTTTTGTCAAAGAGTATCTTTGGAAAGGAACGTTTTACCGTTTTCCCCATACCAAATGTCAAATTCTAAAGCTTGGAGTAAGCGAAGAGCAGCACGCCAAGCTTTCCGAGTTTCTCGAAACGATGTATGCCAGTCGCCGGCATTACGGATATAACTTCGTGGGTCTTTGCCTTGCTGCACTCAACATCCGCCGTCCGGCGAATAAAAAGTACTATTGCTCCGAGTTTTTAAAAGCTCTTTTCATCAAATTTGAAATCCCCGGTGCAAAGGATCTTCCAAAGATTGCACATCCTTGCCATTTTCTCGATTTGCAGGGGGTTGCGTGCGTTTACCACGGTCTGCTTCGTGATTACCCCAACAATGCCCATAAAGAAAAATAAATCCCAAGGACTGTGTTCTTGGGATTTTTGTGAAAAGAGGAACGCTTTACGCAATACCGAAAAACTCTAAGAGAACTTTTCCCACCAACAGCACGATCACAAGCAAAATGAAGGGACGAACGATTTTCGAACCGTTTTTCAAGGCAAGCCCTGCCCCCAGATACTGCCCCGTGCAAGAAAAGACGGCGGCAACCAGGCCCAGCGGAATCAGCACTTTTCCGGCAACAAGAGAGGTGAAGAGGGCACCGACGTTGGAAGAAAGGTTTACGACCTTTACATTTCCCGATGCCGTACGAACGTCCACTTTTGCAAGATAGCAGAACGATAGGAGAAGAAAGGTACCCGTTCCGGGGCCGTAGAATCCGTCGTACATACCGAAGATCAGAGAAGAAGTCCAAACAATAGCTTTGCGAAGCGTTTCGTTGAGGGGTTTTCTTTCTTCCGGCAAATCCTTTTTTCTCAACAGGATCACGGCAATGATGGGCAACACAAAAAGCAGGACGAGCTTTAAGTATTTTTCATCCGTTGCCAAGTGCAGTTTGGTACCGAAATGCGCCCCCGCCAAGGCAAGTCCGATCGATGGGATTGCCAAAAGCCAATCGACGTATCCGTTTTTGATGTAGCGCAGGGTCGATGCCACCGTGCCGATGCAAGAAGAAAGCTTGTTCGTGCCGAGGGCTTGGTGCATCGGAAGTCCGGCAAGAAGATAGGTGGGCAGGGAAATGATCCCGCCCCCTCCGCCGATGGCATCCATAAAGGATGCGCAGAAAACGCCGAAGCAGATCAAAAAAACCATCCAGATGGGATATCCAAAGAACTCCATGTGTTGCTCCTTATTTGAAATTTACCGGCTCAGAAACGTCGCTCGGATTCTCTACAAAGAAAAAGAACCTCAATTACGCGTTTCGCGTGTCGAGGTTCTCGACTGGTGCGGGTGACAGGACTTGAACCTGCACGTTGGAAACACCAGATCCTAAATCTGGCGCGTCTGCCAATTCCGCCACACCCGCGTCCGACTCAGTGTATACCAAAAAGAAAAATTTGTCAAGGAGGAGAATATGTTCTATCGCGTTTCCGGCCTTCGTCTGTTGCCGGGGGAAGACACTCGTTTGCTATGGGAAAAAGCCGCCAAAGAGCTGCGAATTGCAACAAAGGATATCACACACTTAAGTTTGTATCGCTCTTCCCTTGATGCCCGCAAAGGGAACGTTGTTTTCCTCTATACGGTTGACGTTTTTGTTTTCCCGAAATGCCGTGTTCGAAAAGGAGCACGGTGCACCGTCATCGAGTCGGAATATTGCTATCAGATCCCCCAAAATCTGTCTTCCGAAAAAAGACCGATCGTGGTGGGATTCGGTCCTGCGGGAATGTTTGCCGCACTGGTTATGGCGCGAGCAGGACTTTGCCCGATCGTCATCGAGCGGGGAAAGAAGGTTGAAGAGAGAAGTGCGGACGTATCTGCTTTCTTTGCCGGAAATCGACTGAATCCTCAGTCCAACGTTCCATTCGGAGAGGGAGGGGCGGGCACGTTTTCCGACGGGAAACTGAATACCTTACTGAAAGATAAGAACGAGCGCGGAAGATTCGTTTTGCAGGAATTTGTCAAAGCCGGTGCACCGGAAGAGATTTTGCATCGAAATAAGCCCCATATCGGAACCGACCGATTGCGCGTTGCCGTCCGCACGATTCGCGAAGAGATTTTGCGCTTGGGCGGAACCATTTATTTTGAAAGTCAGTTTTTAAAACCGATCCTTGAAAACGGGCGGGTTGTCGGAGCAAAAATCCGCTTTTCGGATGGAGAACGATCTCTTTTGACCGATGCGCTCTTTCTTGCCATCGGACACAGTGCAAGAGATACCTTTTTATCGCTTCGCGAAGCGGGAATCCCGATGGAAAAGAAGATTTTTTCCGTCGGACTTCGCATTGAACATTTACAGTCCAAAATCAACGAGGCACAGTACGGCGCGATGGCATCTTGCCCCGATTTGCCGGCTGCGGATTATAAACTTGCCGTTCCGACCTCGATCGGAAAAACACTCTATACCTTCTGTATGTGCCCCGGTGGCGTGGTCGTTCCCGCCGCCTCGGAAGAGGGGGGTGTGGTTGTGAACGGAATGAGTAATTTCAGCCGCAACGAGCGCAATGCCAACAGCGCTCTGCTGCTGAACGTTTTGCCCGAGGAATTACCGCAGGATCTTTTTTCCGGCTTTTCTTTTCAAAGGAAACTGGAAGAAGAAGCGTTTGTGGCAGGCGGCGGTGACTTTTCCGCACCGGCAGAGCTTCTTGCAGATTTCTTTTCCGGAACGCAAAGCGAGGGCTTTGGCAGCGTCATTCCCAGCTACGCCCGCGGTGTCAAAAAAGCGAAAATGGATCGCATTCTACCGCCGCAATATGTTGCCGCAATGCGGGAAGGAATTCAAAAAATGGGACAGATTTTATCGGGATTTGATGATCCCGAAGCCGTTTTGACGGGGGTCGAATCCCGCGCGACCTGTCCTGTCAGAATCGTTCGCGGGGAAGGGCTTCAAAGCCCTGTCTTGGGACTGTATCCCATCGGGGAAGGCGCCGGTTATGCAGGGGGCATTATGTCCTCGGCAATGGACGGTATGAAAGCGGCGGAGGCCTATTTTCAAACGTTGGAGAGAACATAATGGAAGAGAAAAAGATTTCACTGATTATCCCTGTCTATCGCCATCCGGATTGGGTGAAGGACGCACTGCTTTCCGCGCAAAGCCAAACTTGGCAGAATCTTGAGATCCTTTTAATCGACGACGGATCGCCCGATGGGTGCGGCGCGCTTTGCGACGAGTTTGCCGCAAAGGATTCGCGTATCACCGTGTTCCACACGGAAAACGCAGGGGTGTCTTCCGCAAGAAACCTTGGCTTGAAGCACGCGACGGGGGATTATATTTCTTTCCTTGACAGCGACGACGTTCTTGAGCCCGATCATTTAGAACAGCTTGCCCGACTGATCGAGGAAACCGGCGCGGATATCGCATCGCTGTCTATGATTATGGAAGAAAAATTGGGTGCAAATCAAAGAAAAGAAGATGCAAGCGAGGTTTTGCTTTATTCACAGGAACAGGCAGTCCAATCCATGCATCGGGAAGAAGATTTTAACGGCTACGTGATGAATAAACTTTATTCTGCCACCTGCCTAGACGGCGTTTTCTTTGACACCGATATTTCCATTCACGAGGATATGCTGTTTTTGTGGGATGCGATTTTGCGCTCCAAGAGAATCGTCCATCGAAATATCCAAAGCTACCATTATCTGATTCATCCCGAATCGGCGATGAACCGCGGCTTTTCTCCCCGTTTTGAAACTAGCATTGATGCCGCCGTCAAAATGAATGAGAAAATGAAACTTCATTTTCCGCAAAGCGCCGATCTATCCGCCAAAACGGTTCTTTTTGCCGTGCTTTCGGTGGCAAATAAACGAGCACCGGCAGGCGCGCTTGACAAAGAAAGCTACAAGCGTTTGCGAGCGATTCAAAAGCAATATCATTCGGCGGGCGCATTTTCTTTTATCAAAGGCGTTGAGAACCGAATTTCCTACCGTTTGTTTGCTATCAGCAAAACGCTGTTTTTGCTTTGGAAAAAAATTCTTCTGATTTTGCGAAAGATCGTTTAAAATTTTATAAGATGCCTTGCAAAGAACGCAAAATTGTGTTAAAATTTCTTTGCATATTTTTGGTAATTTAATGAAATAGGAGTTTTCTCATGTCAAGGTCCAATCAAAAAGATATTCAAAATCGCATTCAAAAACTTGTCATTTTAGCAGTTTTGTGTGCCATCGTTGCGATTATGCAGTATTTCGGCGGTGCCATTGCCATTCCGGGTACCGGTCTTTCCATCACGCTCACCCTCGTTCCCATCGTTTTGGGCGCCGTTCTTTACGGCCCGCTGTTCGGTTCGGTTTTGGGTCTTGTTTTCGGCGCGATGGTTTCTCTTTCCGTCATTCAGGGAACCGCAGGGGTTCTCGCTGCCAATATGTTCAGCCAAAGCCCCGTTTTGACGATTTTCCTTTGCCTTTTCAAAGGTCTTGCCTGCGGACTGGTTGCGGGCTTGATCGGAAAGGTTTTAATTCAAAAGAATCTTTACCTCGGCGTCATCTTAGCTGCTGTTTCCTGTCCTGTGGTTAACACCGGCATTTTCTGCATCGGTTTGGTTTCGTTCTATCGGGAGATCGCGCTCGGCTTTGCCGGCGATTCCTCTCTTCTGGCTTTTGTCATCCTCGGAATTGTAGGCGTGAACTTTTTGATTGAATTTGCCGTCAACCTCATCTGTGTACCGGTCATCGTTCGCGTGATCGGCGCTCTGAAAAAAAGCGGCATCCTAAAGCTTTATACTGGAAACGTGTAAACTTTGAATTGTAAACAAAAAAACCGCAAGAGATTTTCTTGCGGTTTTTTGTTTTTTCTTTTACAGATAATGCGCGCGAAGCTCTGCGCTCGATAAGGGGGAGAGGAGAGCAGGAGGCAGATCTAAAATCGTCATCGCGCCGGTTGCGCCTTTTTCGGCAAGCCGTGTGACCGCGCGTGCCACAGCCAAGAGGACGCTTCCCGTAAATTCCGGATTCGAGTCGAGCTGTAAGCGATATTCCATCATTTGCTTGGTTCCTGAGGAGCTTTCGCCGCTGCGAATCACAAATCCACCGTGGGGCAGGGTGCTGTGCTCACGCTGAAGTTCTTCCATCGAAATGAAATGTACCGTGGTGTCATACTCGGCAAAGTAGTTCGGCATTTGCTTGATCTCTTGTTCGATTTTAACAAGATCGGCACCGTCTTGCGCTACCACAAAGCATTCTCTGGTGTGTTTTTGTCGGGTGGAAAGTTCGGGGTTGACCCCGCTTCTGACCTTTGACAGGGCATCTTCAACGGGAACGGTATATTGTCTGGCATCCAAAACGCCTTTGATTCTTCGAATGGCATCCGAATGACCTTGGCTGACACCTTTCCCCCAGAAGGTATAATCCTTTCCGTCGGGGATGATAGCGGTGCCGTAGGTGCGCAGAACGGAAAACATACCGGGATCCCATCCGCAGGAAATGACGGCAATTTTTCCGGATTGGCGGGCGATTTGATCCACGCTCGCAAAATGCTCGGGAATCTTCGCGTGGGTGTCGAAGCTATCCACAACGTGAAAGTGCTTGGCGAGCTCAGGCGTCTGATCCATCAAGTCTGTGGCACTGCCGCCGCACAGGATCATCACGTCAATTTTGTCGCAAAAGTCAAGGACCTTAGAGCTGTGATAGACCGGAGCGCCGGAAACGGAAGGAACCGACTTCGGATCTCTGCGGGTAAAGATGCCGACCAAAGCCGCATCTTCATTTTTTAAGATGGCTTGCTCGACTCCTTTTCCCAAGTTTCCGTAGCCGTAAATGCCGATGTTCATAGTATAACCTCCAAACCTTCTCTACAAAAGTAATGTATCATTTTGCGCAGCGTTTGTCAACTCTTGAGCCATTGTGTGGGGAGTGCGGAAGGCGATTCGACGCCTTTTGTGCGTTGCTTGTCCCGATTCTTGACGGAAAGCGAAACTTGTGGTATGCTAAGGGTGCAAATTACGGATAAAAGGAGTCGTTATATGGGCATTGTTGTAGGAATTGATATCGGCGGAAGCACAACCAAGATTTGCGGCTTTCGCAGCCAAGGTGATCTGATCGAACCCTTGTCTGTCAAAGCGGACGATCCGATTTCCTCTGTATACGGCGCGTTCGGAAAATTCACCTCTCAATACAAAATCTCGCTTTCGGACGTGGAACGAGTGATGGTCACCGGCGCCGGAAGCAGTTATATCGAGGAGGATTTATACGGAATCCCCACCGAGCATGTGCGTGAATTCGACTGTATCGGTCTGGGCGGTCAATATCTTGCCAATCTGAAAGAGGCGGTTGTCGTCAGTATGGGAACCGGTACGGCACTGGTTCACGTCAAGGGCGATGATATGGAATACTTGGGTGGAACCGGCGTGGGTGGCGGAACACTCTTCGGACTTTCGGAAACCATGCTCGGGGTCAGAGATATGGATATTTTGGAATCCCTTGCGGAACAAGGGGACATTTCCAAGATCGATTTGCGCATTTCCGACATTTCGCAAAAAAGCTTGAGTCCGACGCTTGATTTGGATACCACCGCTTCCAATTTCGGAAAGCTTTCCGATCTTGCAACCAAAGAGGACCTTTCTTTGGGGATCATCAATTTGGTGTTCGAAACCATCGGTATGATCAGCGTCTTTGCCGCGAAGCGCTTTGGCATTCGCGACGTTGTTTTGACCGGCAAACTGTCTTCCATGAAAAAGGCGAGAGAGATTTTCGGTTCACTCGGAAGAATGTTCGATATGAATTTTATCTTTCCTGTGAACGCGCGGTTCGGAACGGTCATCGGTGCCGCTCTTTTACACTTTCATAAAATGAGAAACGCCTGATCTTTCGCGTTTGCTTTTTTTGAAAAATACTTGACATCTTGCGATAAACTGTTGTATACTATAATGTAGTTGAGAATGTAGCGCTATGCTTTAAGGAGGTGCAAAAAAGTGATCAGAACATATCAGCCTAAAAAGCGTCAGAGAAAAATGGAGCACGGCTTTCGTAAAAGAATGAAAACTGCCAACGGCAGAAAGGTGCTGAAAAGACGCAGAGCAAAAATGAGAGCAAGACTCACCTATTAATTTATCTTGCCAAAACAGTTTAGTTTAAAAACCACCGATATCCGGAGTTCTCTGCGAACCGGTGGTTTTTTCTATATCTGTTGCGTTGCAGATTAGGAATGGTGAATATGGCTAAGATCATTGCGATCAAAGAACATTACCTTTTTTCCAAGGTTTATGCAAAAGGAAAGAAGGATTCCGAAAAAAACATTGCAGTCTATGCATTGAGAAATTATAAAAGCGGGGATACTTGTCTTGGTATCACCACGGGCAAAAAAATCGGCAACGCCGTGACCCGTTCCCGCGCTCGTCGCCTCATTCGTGAGGCCTTTCGCCGCATTGCGAAGGAAAAAAAGTGGAAAAAGCCCTATTGGATCGTCGTCGTTGCCCGTTCTGCCATTGCAAACAAAGGGCGAAAGATGGACGAGGTTTATCGTGATATGGAAAAGGCGTTTACCGCGCTTTCGCTTTTTTCCGAAGAAACAGAAAATTGAAATTCGTTTGTATTTTTTTGATACGGCTGTATCGGACGTACCTTTCTCCTCTGATCGGTCCCCGTTGCCGTTTTACTCCCACGTGTTCCCAATATGCTCTTGAGGCATATCAGAAGCATGGCTTCTTGAAGGGGACCGTGTTGACTGTTTGGCGTATTTTACGCTGTAACCCTTTCGGGAAATGCGGATATGATCCTGTTCCCGATCGTTTTCCAAAAAGAAAGGAATAATCAATTGTCTGCACTTTTTGATATCATTCGCATTCCCTTTGGATTTATCATCAAATCCCTCTATGGATGGACGAATAGCTATTTTGTTGCCATTCTCCTGTTCTCCATTCTTTTGAAACTGATTATGTTCCCCGTGGGCATCAAACAGCAAAAGAATTCTCAAAAGCAGGCGGCACTTCGTCCGAAAGAGAATGTCATCCGTAAAAAATATGCGGGACGTACCGATCGTGCGACCCAAATGAAAATGAATACTGAGATTCAGGAGCTGTATCAGAAGGAGAATTTCAGCCCGTTTGGCGGTTGTCTTCCTATGCTGGTACAGATGCTGGTTCTTTTGGCAGTATATGCCGTTGTCCGTACTCCCTTGACTTATACGGCAAATCTTCCCAAGGTGGATAACTTTGACACCGTTGAAGCGGTCAAGCAAAGCGTTACGTATCTGGTCCACGAAGAAGATTTTGCTCTGCCCGAGGGCGAACCCAGACAAATTCATAATTTTTTGAATATCAACAAATCCAAGGCGCAAACCTATACCGAAAAAGACTTTTGGAAAAAATATAACGACGGTGCGTTCTCTCTTTATGCGGAGATCAACTCCATCGGTTATATCCGTGACCACGAGCAAGAATTCATCCGTTATTTTGACAGCGCAACCCATTATGACAAAGACGGAAACAAAGTTTCGGTCGGAAACGGCATTGACAGCAAGGTCCTGTCCGGTGAAAAGATCGTTGCCGCTTTGCCGGAAATGGAATTGGTGTCCGGATTCGATCTGGGTATCGTTCCCAGTTTTGATCTGTTCAAGGCAGAAGAGCTTGGAACCAAACTGCTTTTGATTGTTCCGGTTCTCTCCCTGATCACCTCGTATTTCGGTCAGGCATTGACCAGAAAATTTACTTATCAGCCGAACCAAGCACCCGAAATGCAAAGTCAGATGCGCATGATGAATATCTTTATGCCCCTCTTCAGTCTTTACATTGCATTTCAGGTTCCGACAGCTGTGGGTATTTACTGGATGATGTCAAATATTTTAAGTCCGGTACAACAGATTGCTTTGTCGAAGATGTTCCCCATCAAGGAAATCACGCCCGAAGAAATGAAGCAGGCAGAGTTGCTCTACAGCGGCAAACAGCAAAAGAAGAAAAAAACGGCAGAGCCCGGCAAAAAGAAAAAATCGCTCGTTTATGACGATGACGATGAATACGAATCGGTCAGCAGAGCAACGGAAAAGAAAGTGCTCAAGGAGAAAAAGACCGACGAAAAAACTCTGATTGAAAAACCTTTGTTGAAAGACGAAGAAAAACAATGAGTATGAATTTTTGGAAGGAAGTGGCATTTTGATCAAAGAGTATACGTTTTCTGCAAAAAGCGTAGAAGAAGCTCTTGCCATTGCTTCACAGGAACTTCAGAAAGAAGAAAAGGATCTGGATTATACGGTCGTCGAGGAAGCGAAAAAAGGATTTCTCGGAATCGGTTCTTCCGATGCTAAGATCGTGGTAAAAGTCACTCCGAGCGTTCGTGAGGCAACGTATGAATTTCTCAGCACGTTCCTGCGCAACGCCGGAATCGAAGCACAGATTCACTGTGAAGAAAAAGAGCAGGGTGACCTCGCTTACACCCTTGAGGGGGAAGATTTAGGAATCCTCATCGGTCACCACGGAGAGGTAATGGATTCTCTTCAGTACCTGTTAAGTCTTGTGACCAACCGTCACGGAGATGATTTCGTCCGTGTTACGGTCGACATCGAAAACTATCGTGCAAAACGCGAAAACACCTTGAAGGCACTTGCCAGAAAAACGGCAGCGCGCGTCAAGAAAACGGGAAGAAACGTAACGTTTGAACCCATGAGTGCGTATGAGAGAAGAATCATTCACTCGCAAGCACAGGAAATCGAGGGTGTCACGACTCACTCGATCGGATCCGGTTCCGAACGCCGCGTTGTGATGAGTAGTGTTGGCGGTCCCCGAAAAGATGCCCGTCCCAAAAAACAGCAGTCCGGTCAAACCGATAAGCCGAAAGTGGTATATGAGTACAATCCCGTAAGAGAACCTCGTACCATCGTCAAGGCAAAGAGCATCGAAGATATCAATCTCGCCGATGTGGAAGATACCGAAATGGTTAATTTATAAAAAAAGCGGCGGAAACGCCGCTTTTTTGTTCGTAGAAATTTGTTTTAGGTGAAAATTATGGATTTTTCAACCATTGCAGCTGTTTCAACTCCTGCCGGAAAAGGCGGAGTTGCCCTGATCCGCATTTCCGGAACGGGTGCTTTTTCGATTGCTGAACAAATCGTTTTGGCCAAGGATGGAAAAGCGCTTTCAGAGCATCCTTCCCGCTATCAGATCTATGCCGATTTGATTTCGCCGGAAACAAAAACCGTTTTGGACGACGGTCTTGTGACCCGTTTTCAAGCACCTCATTCCTTCACGGGAGAAGACGTGGTGGAAATTGCCTGCCACGGTGGGGAAGTCATTACTTCTATGATTCTTTCCGCTGTTTTGGAAAGCGGTGCCGTGTTGGCAAGGCCGGGTGAGTTTTCCCGCCGATCGTTTATGAACGGAAAAATGTCTTTGACCGCTGCGGAGGGGATTGCTGATCTGCTTGATGCAAAAACGCAGGAAGCCGCACTTCTTTCTTCAAAAGCGGCAAGAGGAAAACTTTCAAATGAAATTGAAGCCATTGCCGATTCACTTCTTGCCGTCTCGTCTTCCCTTTGGGCGTATCTGGATTATCCGGACGAAGATCTTCAGACCCTCGATGACGATCAAATGATAGAAGCATTAGACGCGCTGCTTTGCCGTTGCCGTCGACTTCTTGACAGTTTTCAGATGGGCAGAGCCATCAATTCCGGAATCTCCGCCGCGATTGTCGGAAAACCCAACGTGGGAAAAAGCACCTTTTTCAACCGTCTTTTGGGAGAAGAGCGCGCCATTGTCACGTCCATTCCCGGAACGACGCGTGACGTCATCGAATATCCCTTGCGTGCAGGACGCGTACTGGTCAATCTTTCCGATACGGCCGGGGTTCGCAGGGCGCCCACCGACCGTGTGGAAGAAATCGGAATTGAACGCGCCCTTTCCGCCATTGTGGATGCCGAACTGATTTTTGCGCTGTTCGATCTTTCCCGTCCGCTTGAAGAGGATGATCGTTTGATTTTAGATCGCATCGCTGAAAAAGATGCCGTTGTCATTCCGGTTCTCACCAAACGGGATCTGCCGGAAAAGCTCGATCGCACCTGCCTTCCGTTTCCCTCAGAGTCGTTTTTTGTCATAGGGGAAGGGGAATGCGATTTCAAGCCCCTGATTGAAACGATTGAAGCCGCTTTCATCTCGGATGAGGCCGCTTTGAGAGAAGGAAGAATCCTTGCCAATGCCAGACAAAAATCGTGTCTTATTAGAGGCGTGGAATTGATTTCGGAAGCAAAGCAACAGATCCTCGGTCAAGAAAAGGACGTTGCTTCTCTGACCTTGGAATCAGCTCTTGCCGCCTTCTTGGAGATTGACGGAAAGAGTGCGGGAGAAAAAATACTCGACGAGGTCTTTTCTCGCTTTTGTGTCGGTAAATAAAGGAGATTGTTTTGGAAGATACTGAGTTTTATGCCGGTTCGTGTCAGGTTGCCGTAGTCGGCGCAGGACACGCAGGACTTGAGGCAGCACTGGCTTCCGCCCGAATGGGCGTGGACACCGTTTTGTTCACCCTTTCTCTCGAAGCGGTGGGAAATATGCCCTGCAACCCCTCGATCGGTGGCACCGGAAAAGGCCATTTGGTCTATGAAATCGATGCCTTGGGTGGTGAAATGGGAAAAGCGAGCGACGCAACCTTTTTGCAGAGCCGAATGCTCAATCTCGGAAAAGGTGCTGCCGTTCATTCTCTGCGCCATCAATCGGACCGCAGAGCGTACCACCACTATATGAAAATCAAATGCGAAAACACAGCCAATCTTCGCCTCATTCAGGCAGAAATTTGTAAGGTGAAAAAGTATGGCGCCTCGCTTTGTCTTGTCACGCGCTTCGGTGCGCGCTACGATGCCAATCGTATCGTTCTTTGCGCCGGAACGTATTTGAATTCCAACATCGTGGTCGGCGACGTATCCTATTCCTCCGGTCCCGATCATTTCTATCCGGCTACGTTCTTAACGCAGTCTCTTGAAGAAATGGGAATCCGATTCCGCCGCTTTAAAACGGGAACACCGCCTCGTATTCACGCTGACTCCATTTGTTTTGAAGAATGCGAAGTGCAGGAAGGGGATGCCGATCCCGCATCGTTTGCCTTCGGAACCGATCGCGAACGCTTTCGACAAAAGGATCAGATTCCTTGTCACATTGTATATACCAACGAGAAGACTCATCAAATCATTCGCGATAACATTCACCGCTCTCCCTTATATTCGGGGAAAATCAAAAGCACGGGACCCCGTTATTGCCCCAGTATTGAGGATAAGGTGATGCGTTTTCCCGAAAAAGAGCGTCATCAGCTGTTTTTAGAGCCGATGGGGGAGGATACAAAAGAAATCTACGTACAAGGGCTTTCTTCTTCCTTGCCCGAAGACGTTCAAAATTTGGTCATCCATTCGATCCGCGGTCTGGAACACGCGCAGGTAATGCGAACGGCGTATGCGATCGAATATGACTGCATTGATCCCACTCAGCTGAAAGAAACGCTGGAATTCAAAGATCACCCCGGTCTTTACGGTGCGGGACAATTCAACGGTACCAGCGGTTATGAAGAAGCCGCCTGCCAAGGACTGGTTGCCGGCGTCAATGCCGCCCTTTCCGTCCAAGGAAAAGAACCTCTTGTCCTGACCCGTCAATCCAGTTATATCGGCACTCTGATTGATGACCTTGTAACCAAAGGAACGAACGAACCGTACCGTATGATGACAAGTCGCTGTGAGTATCGTCTGATTCTTCGTCAAGACAATGCCGACCGGAGACTACTGGAAGAGGGAAGACGAATCGGCTTGATTGATGCGCAGTGCTATGAAGCCAAACAGCAGATTTTTGCTTTGATCGACTCGGAAATCAAGCGCGCGGAAAACACTTATTTTTCGCCCTCTGCGCAGCTCAATGAGTTGTTGGTCGGGCTCGGATCTCAGCCCGTTTCGGGAGGCGTTTGCCTTGCGGATCTCATTCGCCGTCCGGGAATTTCATATGAAAATTTGAAACCCGTGGATACGACCCGTCCGCAGTATCCGGAATCGGTTTTGCCGAGAGCGGAAATTGAAATCAAATATGCGGGCTATATCAAGCGTCAATTGGCGCAGGCAGAACAGTTCAAAAAGCTGGAAAGCCGCCTCATTCCCGATGATATTGATTATCAGTCGATCGCAGGGCTTCGCTTGGAAGCACGGCAAAAGCTTTCCCAAATCCGTCCGGAAAACATCGGTCGCGCCTCGCGCATTTCCGGTGTATCTCCCGCAGATATTACGGTTTTGATGATTTATTTGAATCTGAATGAGAGGTAATTATGCCGCTGGAACAAAAGTATTTGGACTTGATTGCAAACACCATCAAAATGGAGTTGAGCCAAGAGGCGCTCGATCGATTTTCCCGTCTTTACGACTGCGTGGTGGAAACCAATCAAAAAATCAATATCACCTCGCTCACGTCTCCCATTGACGTGTCCCTCAAACATATCATCGATTCTTTAACTTTGTATTTGCACCCCGAGTTTCTTGCGGCAGTGAAAGAGAAGAAAACGTTTTGTGATATTGGATGCGGCGGAGGATTTCCCGGTTTGCCGCTTGCTTGCGCCTATCCGAATCTTTCGATCACGATGATCGACAGCACCGAAAAGAAAATTCTGGCACTGAAAGAGAATGCCAAAATTCTCTCCCTTGACGGTGTGACAGCCATCTCCGGAAGAGGAGAGGTGTTGGCATCTGTGAAAGGAGAAAAGCGCGAACAGTACGACATTTGTGTTTCGCGCGCCGTTGCCGCACTGCCGGTTCTTTGTGAACTTTGTTTGCCTTTTGTCAAACCCGGTGGACTCTTTTTTGCGATGAAAGGGCAAAAGGCAACGGAAGAGGTTCGTGATGCCCGAAACGCCCCTTCTATGCTCGGTGCCGCGCTCGAAGCGGTGTTTGAAATCCCGCTTGCCCTCGATGGAGTGAGTTTAGACGCATTTGATCCCGAAGAAAAAGAAAAGATTCAAGATTTCTTTGCTTCCTCCCGATATTTGATCGTAATGAAGAAAAAGAAAGCAACCCAGCCGCAATATCCGAGAAAATGGGCACAAATGATAAAAAAACCGTTATGAAATCATAAAAGAAAAAGAAATTGTGGGAAATCCGCAATTTCTTTTTCTTGACAAAAGAATTAATTTTTGCTAAAATAACTTTGTCTTGAGGGAGTAGTTAGCGCATTTTGCGCGACGTATCAACAAATACAATTCGACTTGTCGGATTTGGTGCGTCTTAATTAACCAGACTCTTGTACAGAATCATGCTGTACGGAGTTTTGCTCGGTGCAGTTTGAGTACCGAGTTATTTTTTTAGGAAAGGATCAAACCGCTTATGAAACCCTATTTGCAAGATCAAAAGGATGTACTTGAAAGCTTGAGTGTGACTCAAGACGGTTTGAGTACGCAAGAAGCCCAAACAAGAAGAGAAAAGTACGGCAAAAACAAATTGGCAGAAGGAAAGAAGGAAACCATTTTCCAGCGCTTCATCAAAGAATTGATGAACCCGATGATCTTGGTTCTTTTGGCTGCCGCGGCCATTTCCGCTGTGACGACCATCATTCACAATAATCTGCCCGGCTCTGAACCCGAAACCTTTGCCGATGCATTTATCATTTTGTTTGTTGTTGTTTTGAATGCTGTTTTGGGTGTTGTTCAGGAAAGCAAAGCCGAACAAGCCATCGAAGCATTGAAAACGATGACTGCCGCCACCAGCCGTGTTCTTCGTGACGGTAAGATCGAATTTGTCAAGAGCGAAGATCTGGTTCCTGGTGACGTTGTTCTCCTCGAAGCAGGCGACTCCGTTCCTGCAGACTGCCGTATCCTCGAATCCGCTTCTCTCAAGATCGAAGAAGCAGCACTGACGGGTGAATCCGTCCCCGTTGATAAAATTTCCGAAACCTTGACCGCAAAAGACGATAACGTTCCTTTGGGTGACCGTAAGAATATGTGCTATATGGGTAGCACGGTTGTTTACGGCAGAGGAAAAGCTGTTGTTGTCGGAATCGGTATGGATACCGAAATGGGTAAAATTGCCGGTGCTTTGACCAGCACTGCCGAAGAAGAAACTCCCTTGCAGCGCCGCTTGGCTGAGCTTTCTAAGATTTTGACTTGGCTCGTATTGGGCATCAGTGTTATTATTTTCGCAGTTGAAATTATCCGTCCCTTCTTCAGCGGAATTTCTCCCACCTTTACCGACTATCTGGAAGCATTCATGGTTGCAGTCAGCTTGGCTGTTGCCGCCATTCCCGAAGGACTTGCCGCCGTGGTTACCATCGTTCTTTCCATCGGCGTGACCAAAATGTCCAAGCGCAAAGCCGTTATCCGTCGTTTGACCGCGGTAGAAACCTTGGGCTGTGCTCAGGTTATCTGCTCCGATAAAACCGGTACTCTGACCCAGAACAAAATGACTGTGGTTCGTTCCTATTCAGTCGACGAAGACCTACTTGCCAGAGGTATGGCACTGGCTTCCGACGCAGAATACGACCACGAAAAGAAAACCGCTATCGGTGAACCCACCGAATGTGCTCTTGTCAACTATGCATTCAAGTCCGGCCAGGATAAGAATGATCTGAAAAAAGAATATCCTCGCGTAGCTGAGGTTCCGTTCGACTCCGGCAGAAAAATGATGACCACCGTTCACGAAAAAGACGGCTCCTTCCTCCAGTTTACCAAGGGCGCTCCCGATGAATTGTTGCGCCGCTGCACGAAGTTCCTCTCTGAAGACGGTGTCAAGGAATTGACCGAAGAGAAGAGAGCTGAAATTCTCAAAGAAAACAAAGATATGGCGGATCAAGCACTCCGTGTTCTTGCCTGTGCTTATCGCGAACTTTCCGAAAAGCCCGAACAGCAGGATTCCGAAACCCTCGAAAAGGATTTGATCTTCCTCGGACTTTGCGGTATGATCGACCCTGTCCGTCCCGAAGTCAAAGCCGCTGTTGACGCTTGCCGTGAGGCCAGCATTCACGTCGTAATGATCACCGGTGACCACATCGATACCGCCATTGCCATCGGTAAGGAATTGGGTATTCTTACGGACGCATCTCAAGCCATCCGCGGTGCAGAGCTCGACTCGATGAGCGATGAAGAACTGGATCGTGTCATTGAAAACTACAGTGTTTACGCTCGTGTTCAGCCCGAGCACAAGGTTCGTATCGTAGCCGCTTGGAAACGCCTTGGCAAAGTTACCGCTATGACCGGTGACGGTGTCAACGATGCTCCCAGTATCAAGACTGCCGATATCGGTGTCGGTATGGGTATCACCGGTACCGACGTTACCAAAAACGTTGCGGATATGATCCTTGCCGACGACAACTTTGCTACCATCGTAGCAGCTGTCGAAGAGGGAAGAAAGATTTATGCCAATATCAGAAAAGCCATTCAGTTCCTGCTTTCCTCCAACTTGAGCGAAGTTATCGCCGTATTCGTTGCATCCATGATGAACTTTATCATTCTCAAACCCGTTCATCTTCTTTGGATCAACCTCATCACCGATAGTCTGCCGGCATTGGCACTTGGTATGGAACACGGCGAAGCCGATGCGATGAAGCAAAAACCGCGTGATTCCAAAGAAGGAATCTTCGCAGGCGGTGTTGGATTTGACATCTTCTATCAAGGTGCAGTGGTTGCCATTTTGACTCTTGTTGCATACTTTATCGGTGTCAATCGCTTTAGCAGCGAAGACCACGGTATCACCATGGCATTTTTGACCCTTTCCATGTCAGAGATCTTCCAGTCCTTCAACCTGCGTTCTCGTCGCGGCTCTATCTTCTCGATGAAAAAGCAAAATAAGATCCTCTGGCTTGCCGGTGCTCTTGCACTCGTGCTCACGACTCTGGTTATCGAAGTGGAACCCATTGCCAAGCTCTTCAAATTCGAGACCATCACTTGGACCGAATACGGCATTGGTCTTGGCCTTTCCATTCTGGTCATTCCGATTGTTGAAATCGTGAAATTCATCCAGAGAAAACTGGATAAAAACAAAAACAAATAAGAAAACAAGAAAAACCCCGATGAATCTTCTGATCCATCGGGGTTTTGTTATCGAATTTGAATGACGTCGGCAAGTTGGTAAACGATCCAAATCACAAGAGTAGATAAAATAGCTGCCAGCACCAATCCGATAAATAATCCGAAAAAGAATTTTTTGATGTAAGTCAAACCGTTTCCCATCCTTCTTTTTGTCTTATTTTAAACGAAAAAGAAAATCTTTATGCGGATTAAATCGTTTTGCTGAGCCCTTGTAAAAAGCCGTCTTTTTTCGCGGAACAAAGGTCGGCTGCGATGACCGTGTTTTTGTAAATGAGAAGATTGGCATAAACAGAACCGTGGTATTCGAAATTGTTTACAAGATAGGTGTACTTTTTGACCGGCTTTCCCTTGAATTTTTCCAAATTCATTCCTTCTTCGATTTGGATTTGGTTGTATTCTTGATAAACGGAGTCAAATTCACCGGGGATTACGATTTCTTGAATTTCCTTGGGCTCGGGATCGACTTCCCAACCGTAACGGTTTAAAAACTCAATCCTCTCTTCGTTGGTGGAAATGTTTTTGAAATCTGCCTCGCTCAGTTCCTTGGCTACGGGAACGGCACTGTCTTTTTGTGTATTGATCGGAATGAAAAGTACCACGCCGACGATGACGGCAACCGATGCCAGAATGGAACAAATTAACTTTAAATTTTGTGCTTTAACGGAATAAATAAACATACCCTGCCTCCTGACGTTGTTTCTATAATTTATGTCAGGGCAGGGTATTTTAGACTAACCATCTTCTTCCAAAAGGGTCCATTCTTCCAAAAGAGTATCACAGGTCTTTTGCAAGCCCTCGCGCTCGGTGTAAAGAGCTTGCAGCTTTACGTAATCGGAAGTGTATTGTAAAACCTCTTCATCAATTCTTCGGATTTCATCCTCTGCTTGGCTGATCTCCGTTTCGATTTTGCGAATTCGGGCCTGTTTTTTGCGCTCATCCTGTTTTTTCTTCTTTTGATTGACCCATACATTCTCTGCCGGTTTCTCTTGCGTCGTTTTTTTCGCCACTTCTTCGGAAAGGTTTGTTTTCTCGAAGTTTTGGAAGGAAGCAAAATTACCGTTGTAGGAGAACACAGCGCCGTTTCCTTGGAATTTTAAAATTCTGGTTGCGATCTTTTGAATAAAGTATCGATCGTGAGATACGGCAATCACGGTTCCTTCAAAGGAAAGAATGGCGTTTTCGAGCGCCTCTCTGGATTCGATGTCAAGATGGTTGGTCGGCTCGTCCAAAAGCAAAACGTTGATCTTTTTCTGCATCAGCTTTGCCAGCACCAGTCGTGCACGCTCGCCGCCGGAAAGCACTCGAATCTCTTTGAACACGTCGTCTCCCTTAAAAAGGAAGGTTGCCAAAAGATTTCGGATCTGAGTGTGGTTGAGCGTGCTTTCGTTCCAAATCTCTTCCAAAACGGTATTGTTTTCATTGAGATGTTGATACTGATCGTAATAGCCGAGACGAACGTTGTAACCGAAATGAAAAGAGCCGCTGTCAGGGAAGAGATTGCCCGCCAAAATCTGCAGAAGCGTTGATTTTCCCGAGCCGTTTGCCCCGATGATGACAAGGCGATCCTTTTTCTTCACTTCCAGATCAAGATCGGTGAAAAGAACCTTACTGTCATAGCTCTTGGAAAGCTTTTTGATGCTGAGCACGTCATTACCCGATTCCAAAGTGGAAGAAAATTGGAAAGCGAGACTTTCCGGCAGGGCTTCCACTTTTTCTACCTTTACCATACGATCCAGCGCCTTTTGACGGGATTCGGCTGCAATGATGTTCTTTTCGCGATTCCACCGTTTTTGCTGGGCGATAAATGCCTCGATGCGCGCAATTTCTTTTTGTTGGTTTTTGTATTGCCGCTCCTGTATTTCGCGTTCCCGTTCTTTTTCGATTCGATACTGGGAATAGGGGACGGAATAGAGCTTTGCGTGGGTGTTTTCGATTTCAAGGGTTTTGGTGGTTACGTGATCTAAAAACAGACGGTCGTGCGAGATCAGAAGAACCATGCTTCGGATCTTTTTGAGCTTTTCCTCCAGCCACTCCAAGCTTTTAATATCCAGATGGTTGGTCGGCTCGTCTAACAGGAGAATATCGGGCTCTTCCAAAAGAAGCAGAGAAAGCTGAAGAATGGTGCGCTGTCCACCGGAAAGAGCGGAAATCTTAAATTGGAGCATTTCTTCCGAAAAGCCCATACTGATCAGAGTGCCTTTTGCACGGCTCTTATATTCATAACCGCCGTCGCGCTCAAACTTTTGTTGCAATCGGGTGTAGCGAGCAATCAGTTCATCGCTGTGGTTTTGATTGAGCTGCTCGGAAAGCTCTTCCAAGTGCTTTTCATCCGCCGAAAGCGCAGAAAAAACAGAAAGCGCCGCTTCATAAACGCTCATTTCGGGATCTAAACTGCTTTGCTGCTCCAAGTGTCCGATCGTTTTTCCCTTTGCAATGAAAATATTGCCGGTGTAGGGAATATCACGCCGATACAGCAGTCGCATCAAGGTGCTTTTTCCTGCACCGTTGACCCCTACTATGCTAAGCTTTTCGCCTTGGTTTACAGAAAAAGAAACGTCGCGCAGAAGATCTTTTTCCCCAAAGGAAAGGTTTAAATGGTCCGTTCCGATGATCAACATATCACTTGATTAAATCCTTTATAATTTCTCCAGCCAGTATCATTCCCGCCACACCGGGAACAAAGCTCACGCTTCCCGGCACCGTTTTCTCACCAAGCTTGGGATTGGCCGGCTTTTGCGGTGTTTCTTCCGAATATACAACCTTTAAGGAATCAATTCCTCTTTTTTTGCATTCCATCCTCATTTTCCTTGCCAGAGGGCAAACCTTTGTTTGGTATAGGTCACAGACGCGAAAGACGGTCGGATCGAGTTTATTTCCCGTTCCCATACAGGAAATGATGGGGATTTGAAGCTCGTTTGCCCGCTCGATTAAATGAAGCTTGGAGGGAACACTGTCAATGGCATCTAAAATATAATCCACTCCGTCAAACAGATTCTCCGGCTCGGTTTGGGCACTGTAAAAGAGGTCAAGTGTTTTGACGCTGCATTCGGGTGCAATTTCAAACAGGCGTTTTTTTGCGACATCGGTTTTTCTCTGACCCAAGGTTTCTCTCGTGGCAAAGATCTGTCGGTTGCAGTTTGACAGATCAAAGGATTCACAATCTATCAAAGTCAGCTTTCCGATCCCACCGCGGCAAAGGGCTTCGACCGCGTGACCGCCGACTCCGCCCAAGCCGAAGACCAAAACGTGTTTTCGGCTTAAGAGTTCAAGTTTATCTTCGCCCAGCAGCATGGCCGTTCGATCGTGCATCAGATTCATACGCTAACCTACAATTCGTAAAAATTCTGAAATTATTATACAGCAAATGAGAAAAAGTATCAAGTAAAACAAAATGATTTTAAAAATGCTTTGGAACGATTGACACGAAGGGTTTGCGTTGTTATAATAAAAAATGTAATTTTAATATAAAAAGCGAGGGATCACTATGAACCAGTACGTCGAAAGGATCATTGCCGAAACCAAGGCAAAAAATCCTTATGAACCCGAATTTTGTCAGACGGTTGAGGAAGTTCTCAGCTCGCTTGATAAAGTCATCGAATTGCATCCTGAATATCAAAAACTCGCCCTCTTGGAACGCTTGGTTGAGCCCGAAAAGGTGATTTCCTTCCGTGTTCCGTGGGTCGATGA
>JAZNNH010000003.1:0-7802 GCA_045580105.1 Eubacteriales bacterium
CCCGCTTTACGAGGAAGTCAAGGTGCTGTATCAAAACGATCTTTCGCCCGAGGATGCTCGCTGGGCGGCGTGGTGCAACAATTACGCTACCGCGCTGGTCGATGCCAAGGAGTTTGACAAGGCGCTCGCGCTTTATCAAAACGCCGTTTCGCTTACGGAAAAAAGCGAGAAGCTGGACTGCGCGGTCACTTGGGTCAATTTGGCTCACTTGTTTGAGGAGCGGGACGGCTTGGAATCAGATGAGATCGAAGGGTGCTTAAAGCAGGCGGAAATCATTTTGGAGGACGAAACGATCCCCCGAAACGTCGGCTTTGCTTTCGTATGTGAAAAATGTGCTCCCAGCTTTGATTATTTTGGCTATTTTGCCAAAGCAAGACAGCTTCGGGACCTTGCGAGGGAAATTTATGAACGGACTTGAATTGGCACGCGCCTTTTGGGAAACCCACGGCAAAAGTGCCATCGAAGAAGCGTTTGGCGACAAAGCCAATCGTATTGCCACAGGACTTGTCGGGGAGGGCTCCGAGTGCTTTGGTTTTGACGATGCGCTTTCCACCGATCACGATTTTGATCCCGGCTTTTGCCTTTGGATCAGAAAAACAGATTACGAGGACTTCGGCTTTCCGCTGGAGCGGCTTTACGCAAAGCTTCCCGATGAATTCGAGGGGATTCCCCGTCAAAGACTGTCGCCCGTAGGCGGAAACCGAAAAGGGGTTCTTGTTACGGAAGAATTTTACCGTCGATTTTTGGGAACGGCGGGCGCACCCGTTTCCTTGGAGCACTGGCTCTCGATTCCCACCGCTTCTTTGGCAGCCGCTTGCAACGGCGCGGTTTTTTCCGATCCTTTGGGCGAATTTTCTGCCGTGAGAGAGGTTCTTTTGGCGGGCTATCCGGAGGACGTGAGAAAAAAGAAACTGGCCGCTCATTTGATTATGATGCAGCAAACGGGGCTGTATAATTACCCGCGCACCTTGGAAAGAGGAGAGAGCGGCGCCGCGCAGCTATGTGTGTTTCACTTTGTGCGCCACACTTTATCCGCCATTTATCTTTTGAATCGTCGATACGAGCCCTTTTATAAATGGGTCTATCGGGGTCTGCGCTCTCTTCCCGCACTCAGCTTTTTGGAAGGATCGCTGGTTGCTCTGACCGAGCTTGGCAACGGCGAGGAGGAACGGGAGGCAAAACAGGAATCCATCCAAGAGATCTGCGCGATTTTGGTGGATGAAATGGTGCGCCAAGGACTTGCCAAAACAGCTTTCGACTGCTTGGAAAAGCAGGCGCAGGATTTGCAAAACAGCATACAGGACGTGAATTTGAGAAACCTGCATATTATGGATGGCATTTAAAAAAGAACACCCAAAGGGTGTTCTTTTTTTGTTGTTTAAAACGGCTTAGGAGAAGAAATTGATGAACATCGTCAGGACCGCACTGTTCACGAAATCCACAAATAAGCTTCCCACCAAGGGTACGACGAAGAAGGCGCGGGGGGCAGGGCCGTAAAGATCGGTGATCGCCTGCATATTGGCAATGGCGTTCGGGGTGGCACCCATGCCGAATCCGCAGGTCGCAGAAGACATCACCGCGGCTTCGTAATTCTTGCCCATGGTGTAGTACACCAAAAAATATGCAAACAAGGCGATCATCACGGTTTGGGCGAGCAAAATCACCAGCATCGGCAAAGCCAAGTTGGCAAGCTCCCACAGCCGCAGACTCATCAGCGCCATGGCAAGATACAAGGTCAGACACGCATTGCCGAGTAAACTTACGATGTCTTCCACCACGGTCAGTTTTCCCGTTGTGTCGGAAATGTTGCGCAGCAGCGCCGCTGCCAGCATCGCACCGATATAGGAGGGGAAGGTAATTCCGGTTTTTTGCATCAAACCGGAAATCACGCTGCCGATTCCGGCGGCAACGAAGAGGGTGAAAAAGGCCTTCATAAATTCTTCCGCCGTATGCGGCTTTTCGCTTCTGTCGCCGTATTCCTTTGTCTGCACGGCGGTGTTTTCCGGCTTCAGATCGTGCTTGCGGATTCTCTTTTTGGCAACCGGACCGCCGATGATACCACCGATGATCAAGCCAAAGGTCGCAACGGAAATGGAAACCGTGGAAGCACCGGCAATGCCGAAATCCTGTTCCAGCATCGGGCCGAAGGCACCGGAGGTTCCGTGTCCGCCGATCAGAGGAACGGACCCGACACAAAGTCCCATCAAGGGATCCATTCCCAGCAAAGAGGCAAGCCCGACTCCCACCGCATTCTGAAACACGATCAGACCCGTGGCAACCAAAAGGAACAGTACCACTTGAAGACCGCCTTTTTTCAGCAGCTTTAAGCTTGCAGTGTAGCCAACGCTGGTAAAGAACAGGGTCATAAAAATATTTTGCAGGGTGGTGTCCGTGACCACGGTCATCGTGCCCGTCAAATTCAAACCCAAGGTCAAAACTGCAAACAGAATCCCGCCGATGACGGAAGCAGGAATGCAGTATTTGTTAAAAAATAAAACTTTTTTCTTGACGATACTGCCCAAGGCGTAGACCAGCACCGCGACCGCGGCCGTCTGGTAAATATCCAGTGTCAGTGTCATAACGTGTTCCCCCCGATTGTTAAAATTGTTGAGAATTTGCGAAACGCTTTTTCCAAGTATAGCACAAATTTTCCAAGAATACAATCATTTCCATTTTTTTCGCAACGAGCATTGGTTTCTTTTTGCGCGTTCAAGGAGCGGAAAAAATGCGTTTATTCGTGCGTTTTTCACCTTGCCGAAAGGGTTTGGTTTTTTGGGCTTTTTGTTGACAAAATCCCGCTTTAATGATAAAATGCTTTGACAAAGACTTTGTTAAAAAGACTTTGATCCATAGGAGCATTTTGCGTTTTTTTCGTCAATGACTTTCCGATCAATAAGGATGATATTGTCTTATGCAAAAACGGGTGTTGATGTTTTGTACCGCCTTTTTCGGTTATGATAAACGAATTGCAGGCGCGCTTCGTGAAGAAGGGTTCGAAGTGGATCTTTTTGATGAGCGCCCCGGTCAAGATTTTGTTTCAAAGGCGGCGATTCGCTTTAACGTGAAAGGATTTCGTCCGGTTGTCTTGCGCTACATTCAAAGCGTAATTGATTCGGCGCAACCGGAATACGATTACGTATTCGTTGTGAAAGGAGAGGCCATTTGCGAGGAAGCGATTACTCTTTTGCGAAAGGCATATCCCGGCGCCGAATTCATTCTGTATCTTTGGGATTCGATTGCCAATATACCCGATTGCAAAAAGCGAATTCCCCTCTACGATCGTGTCCTGACCTTTGATCCGGAGGATGCAAAGGAGCAGCACCTTCCGTATCTTCCGTTGCCCTATAACAACAACAGCTTTTCTTATCCGCCTCAAAACCGATTTGAATATGACGTTGCCTTCGTAGGAACGGCGCACTCCGTTCGCCCGAAGGTGGTCAAGCAGATCGTGGAACAATGTGAGAAAATGGGAAGAAAAGCATTCGTTTTCTTCTATTCTCCGCATCCGCTTGTTTATCTGTACCACAAGCTGAGAAACCCGAATTTCCGTTATATTTCCCTAAAGGAAATTCATTTTAAGCCGCTTTCCTCGGAGGAGCTTCATCGGGTTTACCAGTCCAGTCGCTGTGTTCTTGACATTGAGCATCCCGACCAGAACGGCACCACGACGCGGCCCATCGAAATGCTTCCGATGCAAAAGAAAATCATCACCACCAACCAGCACGTTCGTCTGTTTCCCTTTTACAACGAGAACAATTTCTGTGTGATTGATCGGAAACAGGTTTGCCTGGACGAGCGCTTTTTCGATCTTCCTTATATCCCCCCCGAAAAGAGCATCATGGATCGTTATTCTCCGTCCCATTTTGTCAGAAGTATTTTCAAGTCAGATGGGGTGGATTGTTCGGAGAATGAAGTATGAAATACAGTGTTTCTGAATTTGTCAAAAACAGTTACAGCGTCATTTTGACAAAACTGTTTCATCGCCCCGCCCGATTGATTCGCCGTCCCTTTTATTTGCGTGGCAGCAAACAAGGTATGACGTTTGGGGAAGGGTTTACCACCGGATACCGTTGTCGCTTTGAACTGTTCGGTGAAAACGGGGAAGTGACGCTTCGCTTCGGCCGAAACTGTAAACTCGGGGATCAGGTTCACATTGCCGCATCCCAATCGGTTGAGATTGGGGATGATTGCTTGATGGCAAGCAATATTTATATCAGTGATACCAACCACGGAGACGGAACCGATGCGCCGATGACCCCGCCCGATTCCAGACCGCTTTCTTCTGATCCGGTTTCCATCGGAAACTGTGTTTGGCTCGGGGAGGCGGTTGCGGTGTTGCCCGGCTCCAAAATCTCAGACGGCTGCGTGATCGGTGCCCATTCGGTTGTGAAAGGGGAAATCCCACCCTATACCGTTGCGGTTGGCGCTCCTGCCAGACCGGTGAAAAAATACAATTTTGAAAAAGAGATTTGGGAGAGAATATAATGCCGAATATTTCTGTCGCCATGGCGGTTTACAACGGCGAGCGTTTTTTGCCCGAGCAGTTGGATTCCATTTTGAAGCAGTTGGAAGAGCAGGACGAGATCGTGGTTTCCTACGACCGGTCTTCTGACAACACTTGGGATCTTTTGCAGGATTACAGCAATCGCTTTCCTCAGGTTAAGGTGATCAAAAACACCAAGCCCGGCATTGCCACCAATTTTAATAACGCCGTGTTCCATTGCACCGGTGATTACGTTTTCATCTGTGATCAGGACGACAGATGGGCGGATACCAAGCGACAAGACGTAGTCGCTGCGTTTGAAAAGAGCGGTGCGGATATGGTCATCCACAACGGTGTCCACATCGATACCGAAGGCAAGGTGATTTCCGAGCCGTTTTTCTCCATGTACCGCATTGGAGACGGAAAGGTGAAAAACCTTTTAAAGCCCCGTTACAGCGGATGCTGTACGGCGTTTACCCGCCAAATGGCAAAAAAGATTCTGCCCATTCCCGAACGCATTGATGCTTACGACCATTGGATCGGAACGGTGGGAGAATTTTTCGGTAAGATTTATTACGAAGAAAAAATCCTTCTGTATCACCGCTTGCACGGGGAGAACGTGACGCCCCCGTCCACGCGTGCTCTTTCCGTTGTTTTGAAGGCAAGAAGCGGCTTGGTTTGGAATCTTGCCAAACGAATGAAAAGAGAAAAGGGAAAATAAAACAAGTTTTTCTATTGGAGAGGTAGAAAATTGAAAACTGCAGTTGCCATTGCTTTGTATCACGGCGAGCGTTTCGTCAAAGAGCAATTGGAATCTTTGTTACAGCAAACAAGAAAACCCGATCAGGTGGTTTTGTGCGACGATGGCTCCAAGGATCAAACGGTTTCGATTGTAAAGGAATTCATCCGGGAAAAAGGGCTGGAAGCTTCTTGGAAACTCGTGGAAAACGAGCATAATTTAGGATATATTAAAAACTTTTACAAAGCGGTTTCGCTTTGTGATGCCGAGCTTGTGTTTCTGTGCGATCAAGACGATTTGTGGCATCCGGAAAAGATCGAGAAAATGTCCCGCGTGATGGAAGAAAACGAAAATGTCCGTCTGTTGAGCTGTCGCTACGGCATTGTGGACGGAAACGGAACACAGCTTCACAGCATTCTGCATCCGAAAAAGAAGGAGAGCGGGGCGCTGATTCCGGTGCCGTTTCGGGAAATTGCCATTTCCTACCGTTGGCCGGGAATGACGATGTGTCTGCGCAAATCCTTTTTTGGGGAAGTGTATGAAACCCTGTCAAAGTCCTGCGTGATTCACGATCTGGCGTTGGCAGCCCAAGCCTCGGTTCGGGATGGCTTTTATGATTACGATTACGTCGGTGCTTACCACCGTCGTCACGATAACAATGCCGCCAAGGAAGAGCACCGTGTGCTGAAATTGTTAAACTACGACCGAAAGCTTCGCGATCTTGAAGATTCTCTGAAGATTTGGAGAGCGTTTTCCGATCCCGCCTTCGGTTTGACGGATCAGAATCTTCAGTTGGCACAAACGCGGCTTTCTTTGATGGAAAGGAGAAAACAGGCGCTTTTGGAAAAAAGTGTGAAGCAGGTGATCTCTCTTTATACCAAGGATCACAAGAATTTGCTTCGTTTTCCTTCCTTCTGTTGCGACTTGATTCTTGTCCTGTTTTAATTTACATATTGTTTTGTGGAGAATTTGATGCTTAGTTCTAAGAAAGAGAGTTGTTTGACTCTTTGTAAAAAAATTGCGTTCTGTTTGCTGTGTGCGATCCTGTTTGACGCCTGTGTATTCGGCGGCGGTGAGATCCTGCATTACGGCGGTCTCGGTTTTCGTCAAGCGCTTCTTTTGCTGTTGTGCTTGTTCTGTATTCCGATCCTTTTTGCTTCGTTAAAAAAGTTGTTTCGGATTCCGTACGTGTGGATGCTTTTGGCGTTTTTGGCTTGGATTGTGTTTCAAGCCGTTCGCGGGTTTCTCAACTCCAATCTTTTGCTTGCCACGGATATTACCACCTACGTTTATCTCGCGTTTGTCCCGCTGGCATTGCTTTTGATTGATACCAAAGAAAAAGCGGAAGTTTTGATGCGCACCATGATATACGGAACCCTCGTGCTTTCCGTGATGGCAATCGTCCTGCTTTTGTTTTATCTGAACTTTAATCATTTGGTCATCGCCGCTTCTTTTTGGGGCTATGAGAATTCGCTTTTTCGTCTTGGCTCCGTTTCCACTCGAATTCCGCGTATTTTCTTGGTCAGCGGTCCCTATTTGATCGCGGGTTGTGTATTCAGCATTTATTTTGCCGCCAAGGAAAAGGGCAAGAAAATTCGCATTCTCTATTGCCTGACCCCCGCCCTGTGCCTGTTCGCGGCTCTGCTTTCTTTCACAAGATCGATGTATTTGGGCTTTTTTGCGGCGTTTTTGGTGCTGATCCCCTTGGCACTGTGGACGGCAGAAAAGACGGAACGCAAGAAGATTTTGACCTGTGTGATTTCGTTTGTTCTTCTGTTTTCCGTCATCACCACCGCCTTTTCACTCGGGGCACGAACCAATTATGTCGGATATGGATTGGAACGGCTGGGCGTTTCCTTTCCTTCTTTTCAAAAAGGCGATTCTTCCGGCGACAAAGACAGCTCTTCTGACAAAAAGGATCCGTTTTCCGACGAGTCCTTTTTGGATGAGAAACAACTGGAAGAGCTTTTGGAGCAGCAGGCGATTTCTCACTACAATCAAATCACCATTTCGTCCGACAATTTGAGAAGTGCTACGATCAAAGAAACGGTTCAGGCCATTGTCGCGCGTCCCTTGCTTGGCTTTGGGCTCGGGCATACCATCCCGTCCCGTCCCGACGGAAATGAATACTCGTACTTGGATATTTGGATGAAGACCGGTATTGTGGGCTTGGTTTTGTTTTTGCTGCCGCTGCTGTTCTTTCTCATAGATCTGGTGAAAGAAAAGAAAAAGAACGGAGAAATGCTGTTGTTAAAGACGGCGTGGTTGGCGTTCCTTGTGGGAATGATGGCGTATTCCTTCTTTAATCCGTACATTCTCTCGGCCCTTGGCTTCTTTGTTTACGGCTGTACCATTGCCGTGTTTCAAAACATGAAGAGTTGAGACGATCAAACACATAATCGGTGCGGCAAGACAACCGAGCCGAATCAAAAACAGATAGACAATTTAGAAAAGAAGAGGTAAAAAACATGACGATTATCGTAACGGGCGGCGCGGGCTTTATCGGAAGCAACTTTGTGTTTCACATGCTGAAAAAATATTCGGAATATCGAATCATTTGCTTGGATAAATTGACGTATG
>JAZNNH010000004.1:0-35857 GCA_045580105.1 Eubacteriales bacterium
CGACGGTCCAAACCTTGTAGCCCTTCTTGCGCAGATATTCCGGAGGAATGAGCATGGCAAGATTGGTTTTACCGCAGGCAGAGGGGAATGCGGCGGCAACGTATTTGACCTCACCCTTGGGATTTTCGATTCCCAAAATGAGCATATGCTCTGCCATCCAGCCCTCTTTCCAACCCTGATAGGAAGCGATGCGAAGCGCGAAGCACTTCTTGCCGAGCAGAACGTTTCCGCCGTATGCGGAGTTGACGGAAATGATGGCGTTGTCTTCGGGGAACTGGCAGATATATCTCTTTTCGGGGTCTACGTCGCATTTGGCGTGCAGACCGCGAACCCAGTCGTTGGAATCGCCCAGCACTTCGAGAACGCGCGTTCCCACGCGGGTCATGATCGCCATGTTGAGAACCACGTAGATCGAGTCGGTCACTTCAATGCCGACTTTGGCAAGAGGAGAGCCGATCGGGCCCATGGAAAAGGGGATGATATACATCGTTCTGCCTTGATAGCTGCCGCGTGCGATGTCGTAAAGCTTTCGGTACATCTCTTCTGGCGCGCACCAGTTGTTGGTGGGACCGGCATCTTCCTTGACAGAGGTGCAGATGAAGGTTCTGTCCTCCACGCGTGCCACGTCGTTGGGTTTGGTTCTGTGCAGATAGCAACCGGGCAATTTTTCCTCGTTGAGCTTGTGCATTTCTCCGGTTTTGACCGCTTCGGCACGCAGTGCTTCCAGCTGAGCTTCTTCGCCGGTGATCCATTCTACTTTGTCGGGATTGAGAAGTGCTTTCATCTCTTCAATCCATTTGATTACGGTGGGATTGCTTGTCATAACAAATCGTCCTTTCATCCATACATTCAATTAAATCTATTATACAGCAGTATGAAAGTTTTTACAATACGTCACAACGTTTTGGAAAAAAATTATCTCCTTTTTTGAAAAAAGCTTCGAAAAACGAGGCGATTTTGATAGGGAAGATTATCATTTTTATCTTGCCATCGGCATTTATTTTCAAAAAAAAGGGGGGCAAACGCTACTTTTTTCACAAAAAAATCACAAAAAGGTTTGAAAAGATGCAAGGATTGTAGTATAATAGTAAGAAGGAAAATTATTGTTTTGTGATAGAAAGGACCGAGATGAACCGAAAACAACCGGAACGGATTTTGCTCTCTGACGGAATCTGTTTGAACTTTGTGGAAAACGATCGGTATAAAACCAATTATATTAACCTTTTCTTCGTCACGCCCCTGACCAAGGAAACGGCTTCCTACAACACGCTTCTCTCGCGCGTGCTTTCCAGAGGCTGCGAAAAGTATCCGACGCAGATGGAATTGAATCGTGCTTTGGATTACGCCTTTGACGCGGAATTGGATCTGGATACGGAAAAGATCGGAGAGTGGCACACCCTCTGCCTTTCGCTTTGCCTTTTGGACGATGCCTATTCCTTTGACTCTCAGACCGCTACGCAAAAGGGATTGGACCTGATGCAGGAGGTTCTGTTTTCTCCCTTGCTCCCCGACGGTGTGTTTGACAGCGAATACGTGGAGAGCGAAAAGAAGCGCAATTTGGACGAGATCGCGTCTTTGATCAATCAGAAAGCGCGCTATGCCAGAAGCCGTATGTTTGAACATATGTGCCGACTCGAGCCGTACAGCATTTGTTCTTTGGGAGTTCGGCGCGTGCTTCGCAAAATCACCCCGCAGACCTTGACCGAGTATTATCATACGCTGCTTCGCACGGCGCGGATTGAACTGTTTTTCGTCGGTCGCTTTGACAAAGATGAGATTCGGGAACGCATGACCCGGATGTTTGCTTCGCTCGATCGCGACGTGACGCCGCTTCCCCCCGCTTCCATTCGCACCAAGCCCAGAGGCGTGCGCGAGGTGACGGAAGAGATGGATATCACGCAGGCAAATCTTGTGATGGGATTTCGCACGGGAACTTCCGTTTATGACGAGGATCGCTCGGCGATGAGCGTTTACAATTCCGTTTTGGGCGGCTCTTTAACTTCTAAACTCTTTTGCGTGTTGCGCGAAAAAATGAGTCTTTGTTATTCGGTTTCCTCTGCCACCGACGCCATGAAAGGCGTGATGCTGATCTATGCCGGAATCGCACCGGAAAATCGGGACGTGGCGGTGAAAGAAGCCCTGCATCAGATGGATTTGATCCGAGAGGGCGAGATCACGCAGGAGGAGCTGGACAATGCCAAGGGCGCGATCATTCACGCGATGAACGGCTTGGGGGACAACCCCGGCGTGTTGGCGGAATGGTATTTGCCCCGCGTTTTGGCGGACCGCATCCAAACGCCGGAGGAAATCGTTGAGCAGGTGCAAGCGATCACCAAAGAAGACGTGATGCGCGTTTCGGAAAAAATCCGTTTGGACACGGTGTATACTTTGACGGCAAAGGAGGAAAAAGAGTGAGATTTACCACCAAAGAAAACGCTCGTTTGCAGGAAAAGTATGAAAAGGGAACCCACGCTTCCGGACTGGAGGTTGTGATCATTCCCAAAGATCACCGCAAAGCGTTTGCGCTCTTCGGAACCCGCTACGGTTCGGTGCACCGCGTGTTCAAAACCGACAAGGACGAGGATTTCATCACCGTTCCCGACGGCGTGGCGCATTTTCTGGAGCACAAGCTCTTTGAAAACGAGGACGGCAGCGATACCTTCAATCACTTTGCGGCGCTGGGGGCAAATTGCAATGCGTTTACCTCCAATGAGATGACCGCATATCTCTTCTCGGCAACGGATCATTATGAAGAAAACTTGGAAGTGTTGCTTCGATTCGTAACAAATCCGTATTTTACTCCCGAAACGGTGCAAAAGGAAATGGGCATCATCGGGCAGGAAATTCAGATGGGGCAGGATCAGCCCTTCCATCAGCTCTACTACGGACTTTTGGACGCTCTTTTTGTCAACCACAACGTGAAAGTGGACATCGCGGGAACGCAGGAAACGATCGCGAAGATCACCTCGGACACGCTGTATCGCTGCTACCATACGTTTTACAATTTAAACAATATGCTTTTGGTGCTTTGCGGCCCTTGGGATAAGAAAAGCGTTTCAAAGGTGCTGGACCGTGTGCTCAAGCCGAGCGAAAAGGTGACCATTGAAACCCGTTTCCCCACGGAGCCCGCCCGCGTGAACAAAAAGAAAGTGGTCAAGGAATTTCCGGTGGCGCTTCCCCTTTTTGCCGTGGGAATGAAGGAAGGGGATCTGAAAAAGCGGATCCGACCCGATCAAATCCTCAAAAAGCAGGCAGAGCACGAGATTTTATCGGATCTTCTCTTCGGAAAATCCAGCCGCTTCTACAACGATCTTTACGATCAGGGACTGATCGGAGATAAATTCTCGGTGGAATACAACCTTTCCCGAAGTTATGGGTATCTACTCCTCTTGGGCGAATCCAGACGGCCGGAAACGGTGTACAAACGGGTCAAAGAAACGGTTAAGAACGCCGCATCTTTTCTGACTAAGGAGGATTTTGAGCGCAGCCGCCGCGCGGTGTATGCGCGCAGCATCAAGGACTGGAATTCCACCAGTGAAATCGCGGAAAACTTTATGGACTTTGCTTTTTCCGGAACGGATATGCTCTCCTATCCCGAAGCCATTGAACAGGTGACGTCGGAGGATCTGAAGGAAAGAATTCTCAAATCCTACCGTCCGGATCGCGTGGTACTTTCCGCTATCAAACCGCAAAAGGAGAAGAAAATATGATACAAGGTGCATCTACTACGATTGTGTCCTTTCCCGAATTGGGATGGGGCCCTTGGTCCTGGGACCGCTTTTTAGTGCAGGATCTGTTTGGCGTTTTTTCCATTGCTTGGTACGGTCTGATCATTTGCATCGGCATGATTTTGGGCTGCGCCGTGGTGCTTCATAACGCAACCAAAAAAGAAGGATTCGGATTTGATTCCTTCCTCGATTATTTCATTTTCTGCATTCCCGTTGCCGTCATCGGCGCCAGAGTCATGTACGTTGCCGCAAAATGGGAGGACTATGATTCCTTTTTTGATATGATCGCCATCTGGAAGGGCGGCATCGCGATTTACGGCGCGGTGATCGCCGGCGCGCTGACGGTTTTTATCGTGGCGAAAATCAAAAAGCAAAATCCGCTGAAAGTGTTTGACGCGATGGTTCCGGGACTGTTGTTGGGACAGGCCATCGGCCGTTGGGGCAATTTTGTCAACGGCGAGGCGTTCGGCACGAACACCGATCTTCCGTGGGGAATGATGGTGGGCGGCGTCGGTCCGGTGCATCCCACGTTTTTGTATGAATCCCTGATCACCTTTACCGGCTTTTTGCTGGCGATGTTTGTGGTTTACCGTTTCAAAAAATCGGACGGTCAGGTGTTCTGCTTCTATCTTGTTTGGTACGGAATCGGAAGAACGCTGGTCGAATCGCTGCGTACCGACTCCCTTTACATCGGCTCCCTGCGCTTGGCTCAGTGCATTGGCATTTTCACGGCGCTTTTGGGTGTGGTTCTGTTTGTCGTTTTGACTTTGGTGAAAAAACATATTCCCGAACCGGCTTTGGCAAATGCGGCGACCGAAGCGGTCAGCGCGGCGCAAAGTGCTTGTGAATCGGAAGAAAAGGCCGTTGATGTCGAAAAGGCCGAGTCCGTCGAAGCGGAAAAAGAAACCGAAAAGACCGAAGAGGGTAAGAAAGAAGAAAAAGACGAAAAAGAAGAAATCCCGACCGCTGATCCGAACGGAGAAGCGGAAGAGGAAAAAAAGGAAGACGAAAAAGGAGAAACGGAAGATGGCAGCACAGATCATTAACGGAAAAGAAGTATCGGCAAAGCTTCGTGAGCGCATTCGCCAAGAAGTTCGCCAAATGAAGGAAAGTACGGGAATTTGCCCGGGTCTTGCCGTGATTTTGGTGGGAGAAGACCCTGCCTCTCAAATCTACGTCAGAAACAAAAAGAAAGCGTGCGAAGAGGTGGGCTTTGAATCGCGCGAATACAAGCTTCCCGCCGAAACGACGGAAGAAGAGCTGCTGAAACTGATCGACAGCTTGAACGAGGATCCTGCCATGAACGGCATTTTGGTGCAGCTTCCCATTCCGCGTCATATCGACGACAAGAAAGCGATTGCCAGAATTTCTCCCGAAAAGGACGTGGATGCCTTCGGTTTTGAGAACGTAGGCAGAATTATGACCGGTGATTTTGATTTCGTTCCCTGTACCCCCGCGGGTATTATGGAACTTTTGGCAGAATACGGGATTGACCCTGCCGGCAAGAGAGCCGTGGTCATCGGACGAAGCAACATCGTCGGAAAGCCGATGGCAATGCTTCTCCTGCATCAAAACGCAACCGTGACCATTTGCCACTCCAGAACGCAGAATTTGAAAGAGATCTGTCGTGAGGCGGACATTTTGGTTGCCGCTGTCGGAAAAGAAAAATTTGTGACGGAAGATATGGTGAAACCCGGTGCCGTCGTCATTGACGTCGGAATGAACCGCGATGAAAACGGACTTTGCGGTGACGTCGATTACGCCGCGGTAGCCCCCAAGGCCTCTTATATTACGCCCGTTCCCGGCGGTGTTGGACCTATGACCATCACACTGCTGTTGAAAAACACCTTAACCTCTGCAAAGAAAGCACAAAGCAAGAAATAAGGAGAACGATGATGAACACCATGAAACGATTGCTGGTCTTATTTTTGCTGACCTCCCTTTTGCTGACCGCAGTTTCCTGCGGAAAAGAACAGGAAAAGGAAAGTGCAACGGAAACAAAGGAACTGTCTCCCACCGAACAGGCCATTGCCGATGAAAAGGCCCTGAAGGACTTTATTCAATCCTATCGTGCCGGCGGCTACAAGAAACAACAGATGTTCGTGTATGACGATCTTTCTCAGTTTTATGAACTGGGGGAATACAAAGGACTGGAATACCCCAACGACTCAATGCTCGACACGCAGGTGACCGATGAACAGGTGACCGATTATCTGACCGGCATTCAGGTTGTGGGCGTGCTCAAGGACGAAGATTTTACCGAATTGACCTCCGGTAAGATCGAAAAATTCGATACCCTCAAAATTGATTACCGCGGCGAGATCGACGGTCAAGTGCAAGAAAAGGCAACGGCAACGGATCAAGAACTTTTGATCGGAAGCAATCAGTTTATCGAGGGCTTTGAATCCGGCTTGATCGGAAAAGAGATCGGCACGGAAGTCGTGCTGGATCTTACGTTTTCTCCTTACTATTCCGCCAAGGAAATGGCAGGTAAGCAGATTCGTTTCTTCGTGACGGTAAAGAGCGCAAAAAGACCGACCGATCTGCCGGAATTGACGGTTGAACAGGTCAACACCCTTTACGGCTCCAAGTTTGAATCGATGGATGCCGTGCGCGAGGATATTCGCGGCTTTTTGAAGCAGGAAAAAGAAAGCGCTTCTTATTCCGCTCTTGCCGATTATCTGCAAAATCTGGTTCAGAAGAATTCCAAGTCCTTGGAGCTTCCTGATAAAGAAGTGGAATATTTTCGCAAACATTACATCAAATATTATACCCAGTCCATGGAAGCCGATCAGTCGATCGACGAGTTTTGCGAAGAGAACTTGGGCGTTACTTACGAAGAATTTGATGCCGACGCGCTCTCTTACGGAAAAGAAACCGTTGCCGGCTCTCTGATGCTTCGCTTGATCGCGCAAAAAGAGAACATCACCTGTTCTGATGAACAGCTTGAAGCGCTGATTTTGGGACTGTATGAATCGCAAGGCGCCTATTACGGAAATCTGCAGAGCTTTTTGGCAGATTACGTTGATCTTTACGGCGCGGATTATTTTGAAAACCGTATCATTACGGCTGCTGCCATTGAAGTGGTTGTTGACAGCGCGGTGAAAGTCGGTTAATTCTATGAAAAAAATTCTTACTTGTTTGCTCTTTTGCGGTTTGATCGTTCCGCTCCATCTGTTTTTGGGCGGATCGGATTCCTTTGCTGTAAAAGAGCAGACAAAGCAAGAGGAAAGCCAAACCCAAGCGCCGCAGACACAGTCGGAACCGGCTTGGGATGAGCGCTATCCGTCGGATCTTTCCTCCTATCTTTCCATTCCCTCTCCCGTCGGAATTGAGGCGCAATACGAGGATCCGTCCATCGTCACGCAAGAAGAGATCGGGGCTGTGATCGACCAGATCCGCTTGGGACGCGCCACCTTTGAAGAAAAAGAAGAGGGGGTCGTGGAGCGCTTTGACAAGGTCACCCTTGCCTATCAGGTGGTGCTCGAAGGAAGAATCCTTGAGGAATACACCGAAGAATCGCTGGTTCTCGTGGTGGGAAGCGAAACCAACGAGGAAGAAAAAGCCGCTTTGGCGGAACGTCTTGTGGGAGCCAAGCGCGGTGAAATGCGTTGGGCGGATTATCGCTATCCGGAAACGGAGGCCTCCGGTGATCTTGCGGGAAAAACCGTGGTGACAAAGGGGGTTGTCACGGGAATTCAAAGGGCGATTTTGCCCGAGGTGAACGAAGCATTTGTTCGCCAAATGAAGGGCTTTGAAACAGCCGAGCTTGCCGATTTCTATCGGAGTGTCGAAGAGGATATTCGCAAACAGAAAGAAGAAAACCGTTTGGCTGCGGTTTGGACCGCTTTTACCGAGCAGGTTCAGGTCTTCTCCTACCCCGAAAAAAATTTGCAGGGCTATCAAAACGATTATTTGGCATATTATTATGCGTTTGCCAAGTCGGTGGATATGGAATTGGAAGCGTTTTTGGAGGAATTTTTGGAAATCAACAAAGAAACCTTCGATGCGCAGATGCTTTCCTATGCACAGGAAATGGTTCGCAACGATATGATCTTCACCCAGTTGATCCGCGATCTGTCGCTGACCTTGACCGACCAAGAGTATCAAGAGGGGATTCGGGGCTACTACGAAAACGAAACCGAATCGTTTGGAAGCTTAAACGACTTTGAAGTCCATTACACCAAACAAAGATTGTGGGAAAATCTTTTACACGACAAAGCACTGGCGTTTTTGGTGGAAAATTCCGTTCCGAAAGGATGATCGATTGATGAAAAAGAGAATCGCTTTTACCTGTTTTGCACTGTGTTTTCTTCTGCTTTTTTCCGCTTGTGCAAACTCGGAGAAAACGGATTCCGGAAAACGCTACGATTACGATCTGACGAAATATTTGGAAGTGCCGGACCTTTCTGATTTTAAGGTTCCGTTTGAAGATCCCACGGTTTGCACCGAAGAAGAATTGCTGGAAGCCGAGGAGCAGATCCTCCTGTCTTACGCGACCTTCGAACCGAAAGAGGGCGTGGTGGAGCGCTTTAACAAGATCGTCTTGGATTACCGTATGTATCGCGACGGCAAGGAAATGGAAGATTACACCGAGAAAGAGTATCGGATCGTCGTCGGTTCCGAAGGACACGGTGCTATGGACTATGCCATCGGTATGACTATGATCGGCGCTTCGGTCGGCGAGGAAAGGGAAACTACCTATACCTTTCCCGAGGACGACGTCGAAATCGGGGCTTGGGCGGGCTTGACCGTGACGCTCAAGGGCTGCCTAAAGGAGATCTATCAGCACCGGCTTCCCGAAATGAACGACGAGTTTGTCAGCAATCTCGGAAGCGAGCAAAATTCGTATGAATCGGTCGAGCAGTTCCGCGACGAGTTGCGCGGTCAGATTCTTCTTCAAAAAGAAGCCCAGCGAGATCGCGCCGTCTTCAACGGCTATATGGATTCGGTCAAGGTTAAAAAGTATCCAAAAAAAGAATTGAACGCTTGTATGGAAAAAGATCGTCAGAGCATAGAAAACGAAGCCCGGCAGCTGGGTTTTTCCATGGAGCAGTATTTATCCCAATACATGGGTAGCACGGCCGCCGCACTGGAAGTTTACGTGGAAAATATGGCCAAGGAACAAGTGAAAAACGATATGGCGTGCATTCAGCTGTCCCGCGTTTTGGGAACGACCCTTTCCGAGGAAGAATACCGGAGCGGATTGGAGCGCCTGTTTGAAGAAGAGGGTGGTGAAGTCGCATCCGGATTTGAAACGGTTGAGCAATTTGAAGCCCATTACACAAAATGGGAAATCCGCCAGAGCTTGCTGTGGGAAAAAAGCTTTCGCACGCTGGTTGAGCGAGCAAAGCGTCTTGACCCCTGACAAAAAAGAATCAAGATAAAAAGAGAAGAACCGAAAAAGGAAATTTCCTTTTTCGGTTCTTTTTTGTTGCCGATTTTTCTTACAGATTCTTTTTACAAAGCTCCAAAAAGTTTTGGACTGCTTTGGAGTGGAAGCCGTTTTTCATGGTGACGATGGCGCGTTTGGTGGTCATCAGGTCATCGGCAATGGTTTTGTGAGCCAAGGGCTTGTTGGAATCAGAAAGACTGCTTTCCGGCACGATGGCAACGCCCAGTCCCGCTTCCGCCCATTTTAAATTAATGGTGATTTGCTTGTTGACGGCGCGAATGTTAGGAAGAAAATTGGCCGCTTGGCAGGAGGAAAGAAAGGACTCTTCATAGCGATTGACCACGAGGATGGGCATTTTGCCCAAGTCCGTCAAGGCGATCTGCTCCGATTGCGTTTCAAACGAAAACACGTGCGGATCGTAGGCGCACACCAGTTTATCGTCGCTGATGTACATCACGTCCATATCGGAGGTGACGGAAAAGGGGGTGGAAACCACGCCGATCTCAACCGTACCGGCTTGCAGCATCTGGAGGGTGTCCTCCGTTTCCTTTTCCTGAAATTCATAGGTGATGCGCGGATAGCTTTGGGCAAACAAAGGAATGATTTTTTGCAGCAGGTTGATTTCGCCCGATTGAATGGCGGCAATTTTCAGACAACCGGCATCGCCTTCGCGGGCATCGCCGATTTCCTTGAGCATGGCGTTTTCTTGGAAAATGATGCTTTTTGCCCGCGCGTAAAGCAGTTCCCCTGCGTCCGTCAGTTTCTGTCTGCGTGAGTTGCGGTCCAAAAGGGACGTGTTCAGCTCTCGTTCCAGAGATTTTAACTGATTGGAAAGGGCGGGCTGTGCCACGAAAACCTTTTTGGAAGCCGCGGTCAAAGAACCGCACTCCACGATTTCCACAAAATTTCTTAACACTTTAATATCCATAGCATGCCTCTTATTGTAAAAACGTTATAGATGATGAAGGTAATATGCGTTTTCCTTATAAATGAGTATATCGAAGCCGGAGAAAAAAGTCAAGCCGACGTAGGAAACGAAAGAGGAAAAGCACTTGTCATTGTGTGGCAGTTGCGATGACGGGTAGAATCCGCTCAGAAGAAAAACAAAAGGAGATGGATTCCATGAAAGACCAAGCCAAGCGGATGATCACCGAAGATTTTGCTCTGCTTGAAAAAGGGCGAGAGTATAATCGGCAAATCGGTTTATACGACACGGTGAACCGCAACGAGCGTTTTTACAGGGGAGACCAATGGGCAGGGGTGGAAAAATCAGATCTTCCGACGCCGGTGTTCAATCTGTTCAAGCGCGTAATCAATTATTTTGTATCGACGATTATGAGTCAGAAAATGTCCTTTCATTTTTCGGCGGAAGGAATGTGTTTGGAGAATGCGCAAAAACGCCGTGTGGTGGATGACGCGTGCTCTCTTTTGACCCGATACGCCAACTACCGTTATGAAAAGGATAAGTTAGACAAGCTCTTGACCGAGGGACTGCTGGATGCCGCCATTACGGGGGATTGTTTCCTTTACGTATATTGGGATCCAAGCAAAAAAACCGCGCAGGGCTTCAAGGGTGATTTTGTGACCTGTCTTGTGGACAGCACGCAGGTGTTTTTCGGGGACGTAAACAGTTCCTGTGTGGAGGAACAGCCCTATATTTTGCTCACGGGAAGGGAACTGGTCACCCGTCTTCGCGAAGAGGCGCGGGAGAGCGGGGCGAGCCCCGAAGAAGTGGAAAAGATCCTGCCCGACGAGGACGTCATTGAGCAAAGCGGGGACTTCGGCAAACGCGAGCTTGCCGGTACCAAGGCAAGCTACGTGATCAAGCTCTATAAAAAAGACGGAACGGTCCGATTCCGCAAAAGCTGCCGCAACACGGTAATTTCTCCGGAGCGGGATACGGGCTTGCAGCTCTATCCCGTGGTTTTGATGAACTGGGAACGGGTCAAAAATTCCTATCACGGTCAGGCGGTTGCCACCGGACTTGTGGACAATCAGCTCTACATCAACAAAGCGTTTGCAATGGTGATGAAGCATATGATGGACGTTTCCTTTTCCAAGGTGATGTACAACGCCAACCTCATTGACGAGTGGACCGGAGAGATCGGCGAAGCGGTTGCGGTCAACGGTCCGGTAGAAAATGCGGTGTTGCGCATGGAACCGGGAAGTATGCAGGCGGGCTTTTTAGAGGTCATTCAGATGACCATGAACGTCACGAAAGAGCTGATGGGTGCGACCGATGCGGCTTTGGGTAACGTCAATCCCGAAAACACCAGTGCCATCATCGCCCTGCAGCAAACGTCTGCCGTTCCGCTGGAATTGCAGCGCAAAGCACTCTATAGCGCCTTGGAGCATTTGGGAATGATTTGGCTGGACTTTATGTTCCATTATTATGATTCGAGTCGTGTGATGCTCTTCCGCGAAAAGGGAGAGCTTCTGGGCGGTACGCTCCCGCTGGAGGAAATGAAAAATATGATCTTTTCCTGCACCTCTCAAGTGGGGGCATCCAGTCACTGGAGCGAGCTTGCTCAGGTGGCAACGCTCGACAAGCTCCTGTCTTCCCGAATCATTCGCTTCTCGCAATACTTGGAGCGATTGCCGGACGGCTATATCGGAAAGAAGGAAGAGCTGCTGGATGAAGTGCGTCGTGCGGAAAAAGAAAACGGTTTTCAAGCCAATGGCTGAAAATAAATCAAAAAGGAGGACAATATGAAAAAGAAGAAAAAAGATTTTTTGGAGGAAACGCTTTCCGCTTCTGCTGAAAAAGAAGGGGAAACACTGCCCCGAGAAGAGGAACAAGACGGCGACAAAACGCCCGCCTCCGGGGTCCGCGAGAGCGAAAACGCGCGTTCCGACGAAGAAAAGATGGAAGAGGACATTGCGCTCTTTCACGAACTTTTTCCCGAATTGACAGGCAAAGAAATTCCTGACGAGGTGTGGGCAAGAGTGGAAGCGGGCGAAAGTCTTGCGGCTGCGTTTTGTCTTTACACCGTCAAGAAAATGAAAGAGGATGAAAAAATCCGCAAAGTCAATGAAAGCAATGAAAAGAAAGCGCCGCCCCGCGTGCGCCAAGACGAAAGCTCCTCGGAATACTTTTCACCGGAAGCGGTGAAGGCGATGAGCCGAAGTGAAATCAAAAAACATTATGATGCGATTTTGCGTTCCATGGAAAGTTGGAACTAAATCGAGAAAGGAAAGAATATGGCAATTCAAAATTTTATCCCTACCCTTTGGAGCGAAACGCTCTATACCGAACTGGAAAAAGACTACGTGGGAGTGCGCCTTTGCTCCCGTGAATTCGAAGGCGAAATTCGTGGCGAGGGGGACCGCGTGAAGATCTGCGGTATCGGCCCTGTCACGGTCTTTGATTATCAGAAAAACAAGGATATGCCGGCAGCGGAAGTGCTTTCGGACAATGAAAGAACGCTTGTGATTAATCAGGCGAAGGGCTTCAACTTCTTCTTGGATTCGATCGATCTTGCTCAGAGCAAAAAGGGCTTGATGCAGGCGGCAATGAAAGAGGCCTCCGGCGCTCTTTCCGACGTTGCCGATCGCTACGTTTATTCTCTGACCGATGAGAACGTGGAAGAAGTTACGGAAGATGCGCTCACCTCCACTTCGATCATCAGCACCCTTGCGGATGCCAGAAGAATTCTGATGGAGCACAACGTTCCCAATTCCACCGCGATTTCTTTGGAAATCCCCCCCGCCATTGAGCAGAAGCTGGTCTTGGCAAAGGTGCTCCGTTCCACCGACAACGTGGAAGCGCTTGGCAGAGGATACATCGGCTCTTTCATGGGCTTTGACGTTTACGTATCCAACAACATCCAGAAAAATGAAGACGGTTCCTTCCGTTGTATCGCCAGAACCGGCAGAGCCATTGCGTTTGCCGAGCAGGTTTCCGCGGTCAAAGCTTACGAGCCGGAACTGCGCCACGGCGATGCCGTAAAAGGTCTTCATTTGTACGGTGCAAAGATCATTTACCCCAAGGAAATGGTATTCTTGAATCTGACGCCCGGCGAGGAAACTGCGATCTGATCGCTTCCTAATAAGAGGTAAGAGAAGTGAAAACAGCACGCGAAATTTTTGAAAGAGCCATCGCGCTTCTCGGTCAGGAGAAGGGGGAGAACACCGAAGTGTTTGAAACGCGCGCGCCGAGCTTGACCAACCTTCTTCTGGCGCAGCTTTGGGAATTGGATCTGTCGCTGAAAGGGCAGAGGGGCACTTGCTCCTCTTGTCCGCAGATCCGAACGCTGGAGGATGCCGTGGGAATGGAGGATGCGATCCTCCTTTCCACCCTTCCTTTGGGGCTTGCTGCCCTTTTGATTCAGGAGGAAGAGCCGGAACGAAGCGAATTCTTTTGGCATCTGTTCCAAAATGAAAAAGAGACGCTGCGCAGCCGTTGCAAAAAGACACGACGGCACAAGATCACGCGCAGTTTTTAGGAGGCGGATATGGCAGAGAATTTTTTACTGAAGCTGGAACAGTTCCGAGGACTTGAAACCTCAGATGCTGCGGGAAATACCGTTTCCGTCGGAAAAAGTCCGGATATGTTAAATTTCAAAATCAATGAAAATTTTGATTTGGAAAAGCGCGAGGGCTTCGTTCCGGTGTTTGAAACGGCGGATCGGATCAGGGGTGCGTGGGCAGGAAAAAACGGGGGCAAGGAATGGTATCTTGTGGTGGTAGGAGATTGTCTGTATGCTTCCGAAACCGGTTTTGATGCGATGGAGCCGATTGCCGAAACGGTTCCCGGAGAAGAGAGCGTTAGCTTTATTTCTTTTTACGACGGGATTTACTTGCTCACCGGTCAGGGAATTCGCCGCTTTGACGGCGAAGCCCTATCCTCCATCGAGCCGCATATTCCCACGGTGATGATTTCCACCGAGCCGAAGGGCTCGGGAGTCACGTTTGAGGAGCCCAACCTCTTGACCCCACAGTGCAGGCAGATCTTTTCCTCCGACGGGAATTCGCTGAACTTCAACCTGTTTACCCGTTTTGTGTCACACGTGGACAGTGTGAAGGTCGACGGGGTGGAATTGGAGAAAACGCAATACTATTGGGACGAGGCGTATTGCAAACTGATTTTTCTGGAAGTTCCGCGCGCGGGAGTGGATAACATTGAGGTCGTCTTTACGCTTTTGCGCGAGGACGTATCGGATCGCATTCAACACTGCCGCTTTGGCGTGGGTTTTGGCGGTGCGAACGATACCCGTGTGTTTCTTTACGGAAATCGGGACACGCCTGCCATGCGCTATCACAGCGGTGTGGTGGACGGAAAGCCCTCTTTTGCCTACTTTCCCGAACTGGGCTATACCTTGGTTGGCTCCGGTTCTCCGATCACCGGGATTCTGCGGCACTATGACAGACAATTGATTTTCACGGAAGAGGCCGCGTATTATTCCTATTTGGAATATACCGTAGGGGAGAATGGTAAATTGGTCGCCTCGTTTCCGGTGTTTCCGCTGTCGGATGACTGTGGCTGTGTTCCGCAAGGACAGGCGCTTCTGATGGAAAACAACCCCTGCACCTTAACGCAGACGGGATTGGTTGAGTGGGTTTCTACCAATATCCGAGATGAAAGAAATGCAAGAAGCATTTCCGATTCCATTGCTCGTGCTTTGCAAAAAGAAGACGCTACTCAAGGGATTCTGTTTTTTCGCAAAGCAACGTCGGAATTGTATCTTGCTTTTTCCGGTCGGATTTACGTGTATTGCAAAAAACTCAATCTCTTCTATTACTATGAGGTGCCGCCTCTTTCCGGTTTTGTGGAAGTGGGAAACAGCTTCTACTTTTTCACCCAAAACGCGGTGTGCCGCGTGGAGGGAAATCTGGACAACGGTCAGCCCATCGCTTGCCGTTGGCAGTCGGGTGCTCTGTTTTTGGGTGACGGGGCACGCGAAAAGAATTTGTATGCAATGACCCTACTTGCCGAAACGCAAGCTCTGACACGGGCGGAAGTTACCCTGTCTGAAGAAAACACCCAAAGACAGATGAAGCGAACCCTTGTTTTGCCCGAGGGCAACCAGATCTCTTCGGCATTCGTCCGACTTCCGTTGAGAAGAACCCGCCTTGTGAACGTCGGCATTCAGACGCAGGGTGGAGAAGATCTGAAAATTCGCGCTCTTCAGCTTCGAGGCAGAGTGATCGGCAGGTAAGAGAAAGGAGATTGTATGGCAACAAAAGACATCACTTCTTCCATTTTGAAACGCTTGGAAGAAGGGACGGCGGAAATCTATTCCCGATATCGGAATTTGATTGAAAATTCCAAGTTGAGTTATCAAAGCAAGATCAAAAGCTTGGATCAAGAATACCGGGCGGCGGCAAACGATGCGTCTGCGCGCGCGAAGATCGATCTGAAAAATACCATGGAAAAAATGGCGGACAGCGGATACGTCCGCTCCGGCGAAACGGTCCACGCGACCCTTTCCGCGAATGCCAATCGCGCCGCCGCTCTTTCCGATTTGGCGGTGCAAAAAGCAAAAGACGTGGCTGCATTGGAACGGGAGAGCGCCGATCGCGAAGCACAAATGGCAGATCAGGCACAAAAGGAAGCGGCACAGTTTGAAGAAAGAATGCTGGAGAGCGCCCGTGATCAGGAAAATCGAGATCGGGAATATCAAGCGATGCTGGAACAGCAGAAACAGGAAACTGCCGCAAAACAGGAACAGCAGACCTTTGAAAACCGTCTTGCTTTGGAAAAACTGAATTTGGAAAAAGCAAAACAGGCCGCGCAAAGTGCCGCAGGCAAGTCGTCCGGTTCGCAGGAAGAGGGAATCCGTCCTGCGATCACAGCGTATGATTATCTGGATCAGATCGTGGCACGGAACACCAAGCGCAGCGAGAACGGAAACTACAAGGTCATAGACCGAAAAGGGATCCTCAAGGCCGTGACGATGATCATAAAAGATGCGAACCTGTCCCGACAGTACCGATACGAACTGTATTTGTATGCAAAAAGTATGGGATACGTGAGCGAATCGTAAGAAAAACCGTCTTACCAATCGGTAAGACGGTTTTTTTCTTTTTCTCCGTCTTTTTGAAAAAGGTCTTTTCAGAAGGGAAAAAAGCGTGTATAATAAAGTATCTTAGCAAGGAGAAACAAAGTGAAAGAAGTCAACGTATACACCGATGGAGCTTGCTCGGGCAATCCCGGACCCGGCGGTTTTTGCGCGATTTTGGAATACCGTGGAACGGAAAAATGTCTTTCCGGCGGGGAAGCGCAAACCACCAACAATCGGATGGAACTTTTGGCGGTGATCACGGCGCTGGAAGCACTGAAAGAAAGCTGCACTGTCAGAGTGGTCAGCGATTCCAAATACGTGGTGGATGCCATCGAAAAGGGCTGGCTCGATACTTGGCAGAAAAACGGTTGGAAAAAGGCGGATCGAAAGCCCGTTTTGAACGTGGAACTGTGGCAACGTCTTCTGCCGCAACTGAACAGACACCAAGTGGTATTTGAGTGGATTCGGGGACACGCGGGTCATCCGTACAACGAACGATGCGATGCGATCGCGGTGAAAGAAGCTGCACGCTTTTCGGAGTGAATATGGAAAAAACAGTTTTAGTGGGACTTTCCGGCGGAGTGGACAGTGCCGCGGTCGCTTACCTTTTGCAAAAGCAGGGGTATCGCGTCCACGGCGTCTATCTTGCTCTTTGCGGCGACGCGGACCCGTCGCATGCGGCAGAGGTGGCGCGAAAATTGGGGATCGAGTTTTCGGTGGTGGATCACAGAAGAAAATTCAAAAATCGGGTCATCCGCCCCTTCGTGGAAACGTATCGGACGGGCCGAACGCCGAACCCTTGTGTGGAATGCAATCGCCATTTGAAAATAGAATCCTTAATTCGGGAGGCCGATCGCCTCGGCGCGGAACAAGTTGCGACGGGGCATTATGCCCGTGTGGTCACGACCCCCGAGGGACGAGTAAAACTTCTGCGCGGCAAAGACCGAAACAAAGATCAAAGCTATTTTCTTTGGAAGCTGACCCAACGTCAATTAAAGCGGCTTTTGCTTCCTTTGGGAGGAATGGAAAAAGACAAGGTTCGTGCCATAGGAGCCGATTTCGTAGCGAAAAAGGAAAAGGAAAGCATGGAAATCTGCTTTATTCCCGATGGCGACACCCAGCGCTTTGTTGAGATGGGCGGCGGCAAAACAGCCGCAGGACCGATCGTGGATGAAACGGGAGCGGTGTTAGGCGAGCATCAAGGAATTTACCGTTACACGATCGGACAGCGCCGCGGACTGGGGGTTTCAGCCGGAAAAAGAATGTTTGTGACGGCTCTGCACCCCGATGAAAATCGCGTGGTGCTCGGCCGAGAAGAGGCACTTTTGACCGATCGAATTCGCGTTTCCGAGCTTCATTTTTGCTCCGCTGCGAAGAGCCGTGTTCCTGAACAAGTGGGCTTCAAGGGACGCAATCGCGGAGAGCCGATCCCGTGCCGTCTTGCCTTCGATCAAGAGGGGGTAACGGTGTATCCCCAAGCGCCGATTCGCCGTTTTGCTGCGGGACAGTCTGCTTGCTTTTATGACGGCGACGTGCTTTTATTCGGTGGTGTGATACAAGACGAAGCGTGATTTTTCGGCAAAAAACAGTATGTGAAAAATGTAGAAAATATCGGTTTAAAATTAGTAAAATCTCACAACAAAAGTTGTGAGATTTTCTTTGTTTTTTCGTTTTTTGAAACCTACGAAAAAAGGGGATAAAATTGGCAAAATGTAAATTATAAACAAAATATGAGTAAAAAAATAATATGCAAAAATATAACATCGAGAAAAACAAAAACTGAAAAAATCCCTAAATTTCAACAAAAAAATAATGTTTAGAATGTGTGAACACATTTTTTCATTCATTTTTGTGCAATTTTGAAAAGAGAATAATTCACCAAAACGACACAAAAAGCATAAAAATGCCCCGAAAACCGCTTCGGGATCGTGCCAAAAGCATTGATTTTTCGCGTGTTTTCCGTGTGTTTTGGATTCTTGACAAAGAATTGCCATTGTGTTAGAATTACGCTACATACACTTGGCTTAGGAGGAATTTTGTATGATGAGAAAATTTCTATCGAAAACGCTTGTCTTTTTGCTTGCATTTTTGATGGTATTTTCATGCTTTGGAACGGCTGTTTTTGCTACCGGCGACGGCGACATGCTGACCATTGCTGAAAAGACCGAAGAAGCGAAAGAAAGCAAACTCCAGGAGATTGAAGAGCTCCTGAATTCTGATGATTATGAGGAATACCGCGATCAGTATAAGGACGCGCCCAACGGAACCGACGATCAGGTGATTGCCGGCGCCGACTACAACGCGGAGAAAACCGACGCTAAGGTCTACGTTGACACTTGGTGCGAGTTTGATCAAGCCCTGATGATCCCGGAAGTGGGAAATGTGGTTTGGGACTTTGAAATCAAAGCTACCGGTAAGTACCACATTGCCATTACGTATGCCCCTGTGGACGAATATGATGCGGACGGCGACGGAACCATCGATTTCGAAAGCAACTCCGCCACCATCAAACGCGCCCTTTTGCTTGACGGATCTTATCCTTTCAAGCAGTCTCGTTATATCGAGATGGCACGCGTATGGAGAGACGATCTGTTCTCTGAAGAGGCAGGCGAAAGAGGATTCATTCTCGATAACACGGGAAATGAAGTGAAGCCGAACAAGGCAGAAGTGCCCGAATGGAAGACCATTCTTGCATGCGATTCCACCGGCTATGTGACGGAACCCTTCCTTTATTACTTGGAAGCAGGTCATCACACCCTCTCTTTGGACCAAGTTCAGGAGTCGGTTGCCATCAAAGAAATTCGCATTTATTTCGATGATTCTAACATCAGCTATGAAGATTACCTGAAAGCACACGAAGGCAAGCCGGACAACGCTGCTAACGCTCCCATCGAAGTAATCGAAGCTGAAATTACCCATCGTACTTCCTCCAATATTATCTATCCCTTGTATGACCGTAGCTCTGCTGCCACCCAGCCGCAGAGTGCTTATGAGATCTTCTTGAACTCTGTCGGCGGTGAAAAATGGCAGACCGCAGGACAGTGGGTCAACTGGAACTTTGAAGTGAAAGAAGACGGTTTTTACACCTTCACGCCTCGATTCTTGCAGTCGTTTGCAGAAGGCATGTACGTATCCCGCGATATGAAAATCGACGGGGTAAGACCGTACAACGAAGCAGGCCATCTCCGCTTCAAATACGCCGACGAATGGCAGCTGCTGCCGTTCACCGACGGTCAGATTGACGAAGCCACCGGTGAAGAAAGAGCACTTGAGGTCTATTTGACCAAGGGCAAACACCAGCTCGAAATGTGGGTTGTTTTGGGTGATATGGCTTCCATTTTGAACGAAGTGGAAAAAGGCCTTTCCAACATCAACGAATACTACCTGCAGATCCTGATGCTCACCGGTTCCGAACCCGACGAATACCGTGACTATCAGTTCCGCCGCTTGATGCCCGATGTTTTGGACGGTATGGCCGAAGAGGCAAAGAAACTCAGAGAAATTTCCGAACAGCTCGTTGCCATCAACGGAACCAAGGGTTCCGACTCGGTTACCCTTGATAACGTAGCCCTTCTGCTGGAAAGAATGAGCTCGGACGAAGACCTGATTGCTCCCAACTTCAGCGAACTGAAAGACTACATCGGTAACTTGGGTACCTGGATTATGACGGCGCGCAATCAACCGCTGCAGCTCGACTACATTTTGGTTTCTCCCGCTTCCGCCGCGAAGAGCGCCGGCCACGCAAAATTTGTCAAAGAAGCCGGATACCAAGCAGAAGCATCCTTCTTCGGAGCTTTGGCTTATGAATTCGAGCAGTTCCTGATGAGCTGGATCAGCGACTATTCCAGCTACGGTGTACGCACTGCAGAGGGCTCCGAAGACTTCGCTAAGATCGAAGTTTGGACCACCTCCGGCCGTGACCAGTCCACCATCATGAGATCCATCATCAGTGATACCTTTACCAAGAAAAACAACATTGCCGTTGACTTGAAGCTGGTTGCAGCAGGTTCCTTGATGCCCGCAACGCTTTCCGGAACCGGTCCTGATATCAACATGACCATGGTAGCCAGCACCATCATCAACTACGCAATTCGTTCGGCTGTCGTTCCGATCAACCCCGAAGGATATGCCTTCGAAGAGGATGACACCGAAGAAGAAAGAAAATTCAAGGAAGAAAGACAAAAGATTTTTGCGGATTACCACGAAATTGTAGATCGCTGGTTCCACCCGGCTGCTACCGTTCCGCTCGAACTTTACGGCATTGCTTACGGCTTGCCGGAAACCGAGAGCTTCTCGATGCTCTTCTACCGTAGTGACATTCTCTTGCAGCTCGGACTTGATATCCCCGAAACCTGGGATGACGTTTACAACATGCTTCCCACCCTCCAGACCAACAATCTGGACTTCGGTTATCACGAATCTCTGGCAGGTCTTTTGATTATGCTCTACCAGCGCGGTGAGCAGCTCTACTCCAGACCGGTCGAGGGTGATAAGACCGGCAGAACCGAGGGTATGGCAATCAATTTGGACACCAACACCTCCCTTGAAACCTTCAAGGATATGTGCGAACTTTACACCATGTACGGTTTCCCCTATTCTTACAACTTCGCAAACCGTTTCCGTACCGGTGAAATGCCGATCGGTGTACAGATTTACACCACCTATTCTCAGCTTACCATTTTTGCTCCTGAACTTCGCGGTCTGTGGGGCTTTACCCTGCTTCCCGGTACGGTTCGTGCCGATGAAAACGGAAATGCCTTCGTAGACCACACCGCCGATACCAACGTAACCGGTATCGTTATGATGAATGACTGTGTTGAGGTCGAAGCCGCTTGGAAATTTATGAAGTGGTGGGTATCCGATACAACCCAGTCCACCTACGGACAGGAATATTACGCACTGCTCGGTGCCTCCGGTCAGTATGCAACTGCAAACCTGAGTGCACTGCGCGGTATGAGCTGGACGGCAGATGAAAGAGAAGAACTGGAAAAACAGTTTGAGTGGCTCCAGGCAACTCCTGAAATGCCCGGCGGTTACATTGTAGCAAGATATGTTGAATTTGCTTTCCTTGCCGCTTACAACGACGACGCCGATCCCGTTGAATCCATGCTGAATTACATCGACGCCATCAACGGTGAGCTTACCAGAAAGCGCAGCGAATTCGAACTTCCCACTTTGGATAATTACGAAACATTACTTGCCGAAAAAGCTTAAATCATAGAAGTAAGGAGAGGATTTTCTCATGTCTCAGAAGACTGAAACTGTAAATCGACCTGTCTCGAGAAAAGACATGACAAAATGGCAATGGACCGTTAAGGAAATGAAGAACAACAAGACCGGTTATTTCCTTTTGGCGCCGTTCTATATCGTGTTCTTCGTGTTCACCGTTTTGCCCGTATTCTTGTCAGTTTTCTTCAGTTTGACAGACTTTAACATGCTGGAAGCACCCCAGCTGCTCTGGTTCGATAACTATATCAGACTGTTTCTGGATGACGACATCTTCATGCTTGCCATCAAGAACACGCTGGTGTTTGCCTCCATCACGGGACCCGGTTCTTACCTGCTGTCCCTGATCATGGCTTGGTTCATCAACGAACTGCCCCCCAAGATCCGTGCCATTATGACACTGATCTTCTACGCACCGAGTATCTCCGGTAACGTTTACATGGTTTGGACCTACATTTTCTCCGCTGACTCCCACGGATTCCTCAACGGTACGTTGATGGATTTGGGTGTCATCTCCACTCCCATTGCGTTCCTGAAGAATACCAGTTACATTATGCCCATCGTTATCATCGTAGCACTGTGGACCTCCCTTGGTACCTCGTTCCTTACCTTTATTGCAGGTTTCCAGGTGGTTGACCGCTCGCTGTATGAAGCCGCTGCCGTGGACGGTGTCAAAAACCGTTGGCAGGAGCTTTGGTACATTACCATGCCTTATATGCGCCCGCAGATGATGTTCGGTGCGGTGATGGCAATCACAAACTCCTTCGGTTTCGGTACCGTTATTACCAACCTTGTTGGTTATCCGTCCCCGGACTACTGTGCACACACAATTATGCACCACTTGGATGACTACGGCGGAGCCCGTTTCGAAATGGGTTATGCATCTGCCATTGCAGTGGTACTGTTCTTTATGATGATCGGGTCTAACATGTTAACGCGTAAACTGATCGGAAAGGTTGGTAAGTGATATGGCAAAATTAAGAATTCGCAAATCCAACCACGCACTGAACCGTTCTTTGGGTGGCGACATCGGTATCAACGCAGTTCTGCTGATCATGGGAGCATTTATGTTCCTTCCTATGCTCTACACCTTGATGCAGTCCCTCAAACCCATGGACGAGCTGTGGCAGTATCCCCCTCGTTTCTTCGTAAGAAACCCCACCTTCAACAATTTTAAGACCCTGTTGAACTTGATGAGCACCAGCTGGGTTCCCTTCTCCCGATACATTTTCAACACCGCGTTCGTATCGATTTTGGGTACCTTCGGTAACGTAATCTTCTCCTCCATGGCAGCGTATTCCTTGGCGAAGATGAAGTTCCCCGGCAAAAAAGCTCTGTTCCAGATCGTTGTTTACTCTCTGATGTTCCACACCACGGTAACTGCGATCACCAACTTCTGGACCATGAGTAAGCTCGGACTTGTCGATACCTACTGGGCAAGAATCATTCCTGCCTGTGCAACCAGTATGGGTCTTTACCTGATGAAGCAGTTTATGGACACCAGCGTTCCGACCACGGTTCTGGAGTCTGCAAGACTGGACGGTTCCAGCGAGATCCGCGTGTTCTGGCAGATCGCAATGCCGATGGTTAAACCCGCTTGGTTGACCCTGATCGTGTTCTGTTTTAAAGATTTGTGGAACGCAGGTTCTTCCATTTATATTTATTCCGAACAGTTCAAGAGCTTCAACTACGCCATCCAGCAGATCGTTACCGGCGGTATTTCCCGTCAGGGTGCCGGCGCTGCTTCCACCGTTATTATGATGATGGTTCCGATTTTGGTATTCGTCATCACGCAAAGTAACATCATTGAAACGATGTCCACTTCCGGTATGAAAGACTAAGAAAAGGAGAAAAGCAAATGAAAAAAGCATTAAGAGTATGCCTCTTGATTTTCTGCATTGCGGCTCTCCTCGTACCGCAGGCAAGTGCTCTGGTACCTTATACGACCTATACCTATGACATCGACGGTAGGTTTGTGGAGTCGCCCCATGCATACGTTCCCGACATTTCCTTGGATTCGAAAGACATTGGTCTTGCAGTTCCTATGAGCGCTCCGTCCGACATTCTTTCGGACGAATTTAACAACCTTTACGTTGCAGACCCCGTTAACCACCGTTTTCTGATTTTGAACCCCGACTACACCTTCAACCGTGAGGTTGCACACTTCCTCAACGATCAGGGTGTTCCGGATAACTTCAATCAGCCCCGCGGTCTTTACGTAAACGAAGACGAGATTTTCGTTTGTGATACGGAAAACAACCGTATCGTTGTATTTGACAAAATCGTCAATCAGGACGGAAAAGTAACTTCCGTTGTCTTTGACCGCTTGATCGGTCAGCCGGAAAGCTCCGCATTTCCGGAAGGTGCAACCTACAAGCCGATCGCTTGTTCCGTTGACACCGCAGGAAGAATCTACGTGGTTTCTTCCACCACCAACCAAGGTATCATTTCGATGAACAGCGAGGGCGGCTTCTTGGGCTTCCTCGGTGCACAGAAAACCGCTCCTACTGCATGGCAGATCTTCTGGAGAATGTTCCAGACTCGTGAGCAGAGAGAGGCACTTCAATCCTTGGTTCCGACCGAGTATAACAACATCGCAATCGATGCTTCCGGCTTTATCTATGCAACCATTTCTTCTTTGGACGCAGGCAAAGCGAAAGCAGCCATTTCATCCAAGTCTACTTCCGGTACTTACGCTCCTGTTAAGAAGCTCAATGCCGAGGGTACCGACGTTATGCTCCGTACCGGTTTTTGGCCGCCTTCCGGTGAGGTTACTGTGGTTCAGTATCACGCCGTAGGACACGGAGCCAACACCAAGATTTCCACTATCGTGGACGTTGCTTTGGGAGAATCCGGTATTTGGACCATCGTGGATGCTTCCCGTCAGAGAATGTATACCTACGATTCTCAGGGCAACTTGCTTTACATCTTCGGCGATAGCGGTCCTCAGCTCGGTAACAACAACGGCATTTCTTCCATTTGCTATCAAGGCGACAAGTTCATCGTTTTGGATAAGACCTCCAGCTCTTTCACCATTTATAAGCGCACCGCTTACGGAGAAGACCTCACGGCGGCAATCCGCAACGTGGAAGACAGAAACTACGACCAGTCCGCTTATTACTGGGAGCAGGTGCTTCTGAGAAACTCCAACTTTGACGAAGCATACATCGGTATTGCAGATAGCTACTACCGTGCAGGTGATTATGAAACCGCACAGGAATATTACGCTGCTGCCTACGATGCCAGCGGATACTCCAAGAGTTACGCCAAAATCCGTAAGGGCTGGATCGAAGATTACATCGTTCTCATTCCGATCGCAATTGCTGTGATTGCCATTGCCATTTCCAAATTCTTTGGTTATGCTGCAAAGGTCAACCTCGCAGGACAGGTCATGAAAGAAAAGAGAACCTTCAAAGAAGCAGCACTTTACGGTTGCCACGTGATTTTCCATCCGTTTGACGGCTTCTGGGATCTGAAGCACGAAAAACGAGGCAACTTCAAAGCCGGTATCTTCTTTGTTGTGCTCACCGTTGCCGCATTTATTTACAACGGCATCGGTAAGTCCTTCTGGTACGATCCTTACAACGGCGGCATCAGCATGGTGGCACAGTTCACCGGTGTTTTGGTTCCCCTTGCACTTTGGGTTGTTGCCAACTGGTGTTTGACCACCTTGTTTGAGGGCGAAGGAAGCTTCAAGGATATTCTCCTTGCTACTTGCTACTCTCTGCTTCCCTTGCCGATGTTGATGATTCCCGCAACCATGCTGACTCACGTCTTTACCTTGGACGAGAGCGCAATCGTTTCTCTTCTTGTTTCCGTGGGTTATATCTGGACCGGTTTTCTCTTGTTCTTTGGTGTTATGGTCACTCACGACTATTCCTTCTCCAAGAACATTCTGACCGTTCTGGGAACCTTGGTAGGTATGGTTATCATCATGTTCCTTGCACTGCTCTTCTCCGGTCTGTTTACCAAGATCGTTTCGTTTGTCGTTAATATTTATACTGAGCTTGCGCTCAGAGTTTAGGAAAGGGGGAATCCGGTATGAAAAAAAGAATAGCATCTTTTGTCCTTGCACTTTTGTTGGGATGCACCACGATTCTCTCCCTCTTTCCTGCAGCAGCTTCTGCTAACCCTCTGGGCGACAAGAAGCGTTACGAAGAGTTAAAAGGAATCGATTACGTAAAAGAAGTGTATTCTTCTCCCGAGGAAAAACTGGCAACCATGACGAAAGTGATGGAAAATGAACAGTATGCCCTCTACATCCAAGAGTACACCGCAGAAGTCTGTGTGGTTGACAAGATCACCGGACAAAAGCTCTTTACCAACCCCTATGACGTGGCAGACTCAACCGCTTCTAAGTCAGTCAAATATGAAGTGATGAGCCAGATCAAGTTGATGTATACCACTCTTGCCGGGGAAAACAGCACTTTGAACAGTTGTTTGAATGCTGCAATGGCAGAACAGATTCAAATCAAACTCATCCGCGGCGGCGTGCGCGTCGAGTATACGCTGGGTGAGGCAGCAAAGAAGAGAATCGTTCCGTTCCAAATCGAAAAGAATCGCTTTGAACAAGCCATTCTGAAACCCTTCTTCGAAGAAACCACCGATTCCGGTAAGACCTTTGAAGAGTATTTTGCTCTCAAAACCAGCACGGATCCCATGCAGCAGGCAGCGGCAGAACAGATGGAATCGTTCGACTTCGGTCGTTTCCTCGCGTTCTACTCCTTGCTTGACCTTTCCGATCCGAAGCTGACTCCCCGTGAGCAGACCACGATTTTGACCAATTACCCGATCACCAAGACCTATGCCATCTACATTTTGGAAGACGTCAAGGCAGGAGAGCTGAGCACCCTCGAAGGATATCTGCGTAAATATACCGAGTATTCTTTGGAAGACATGCTCTCTGACCACGAAATGGTTCAGTTCGAAATGGAGGATTCCTCTCCTCCCATCTTTAAGATGGCGCTTGAATATACGTTGGAAGAGGATGGATTCCAAGTTCGTCTTCCCGCACGAGGAATCACCTTTGATGCTTCCATTTATACCTTGGAAACCATTCAGGTTCTTCCTTTCTTGGGTGCCGGCAGAACCGCATCGAAAGAAGACGCGATCCGCGATGACAAGGGATATAACTTCATTCCCGACGGTAGCGGCGCTCTGATCGATTTTGATCACAACAGCACCTATACTCAGGTTTCCGGTACGATGTACGGAAACGACTTCGGCTTCTACAACAGCGCCTCCGCTACGACGGCAAGCTACCAGACTTGGCGTGCTCCCGTCTATGGCACGGTGATGACTTCTCATCAGACGATCTACGACATTCACAGAAATGAGTTCGGCACGATTCTGAAAGATTCTGACGGAAACATCATTCGTGATTATGTGGAAGAGCGAGACGTAACCGAAGGATACGTTGCCTTTATTACCGAAGGCGAAAGCTTGACCCGTATTGACGCGGTCGACGGCGGTGTTTCTCACGAGTATCATTCGATCGGCACCACCTTCTTTGCCCGTCAGACCGACTCTTATCCGTTGGACGGTATCACCGTTTCCGGTGAAGTTGCTGTTTACACCAAAGCCATTGACAGAAAGTACGTAGGAAACTACACCATCAAGTACCGTATGCTCGTCGGTGACAAGGCAAACTACATCGGAATGGCAGAAGCATACCGCGCCTTCCTTGAAAAAGAGGGAATCCTCACGAAGAAGGCAGAGAAAGAAGACAACGCCAAGCTTTACCTCGATCTGATCGGTGATATTGATACCACCGAAAAATTCTTGGGTATGCCGGTTCAGACCAAAGCAGAACTGACCACCTTTGAAAATGCCAAGACCATCATTTCCGAGCTGAAAGAAGCAGGAGTTGCCGACCAAGTGATCCGTTATCTGGGTTGGGCAAACGGCGGTATGTCGGCAACGGCACCCGCAAAACTGAAAGTGGAAAAGGCACTGGGTGGCGAAGACGGACTGCGTGAGCTGATCCAATACGTACAAAGCGAAAAATTCAAGATGTATATGGATGTCAACTTCTCTTACGTCAATGCGATCGATATGTTCGATGGCTTTGATGAAGATACTGACACAGCCAAGACCATCGATGGAAAGGCCGCTTATTTCCAGACCTACAACCCCATTGTTCAAGCTTATAACACGAAAGTAGCGTACATCATTTCTGCCGGTTCGATTCTGAACATGTACGACAAGATTTCCGACAAGTACCTTTCCTTGTTCGGAGACGGTCAGAAGAACATTTCCGTTGGTTCTTTGGGCGATGCTGTCAACTCCAGCCAGGATGAAGAGCTTCCCTTGAACCGCGAAGATGCTAAGGACTACACCAAAGCTGCTTTGGAAGCCATCGCGGAAGACTTCGACAGCGTGATGATTGAAAACGGTAACTATTATACTTGGAAGTATGCGGATACCATTCTCAATATTCCGCTCGATAGCTCCAGTCGTATTTCCACTTCTGCTGAGGTTCCGTTCCTTCCCATTGTTCTTCACGGATACGTGGATTATACCGGAGAAGCACTCAACCTTTCCGGTGACTATGAATACGCTCTGCTCAAGACCATTGAATCCGGTGCATGCCCCTATTTTGTAATGGCATATGACAATATCGCCGAACTGAAAACCAATGGCTACAGCCAGTATTACGCAGTTGAATATGCAACTTGGAAAGATGCCATCGTCGAAGTGTACAAGCAGGTCAACGACGTTTTGGCTCCGATTCAGAATGCTTGCATTGTCGGACACGAGATTTTGAACAACCGCGTTGTTAAGGTAACTTACGAAGGTGGCATCGAAATCTACCTCAACTACAACAATTTCGCGGTTACAGTGGAAGGCCAAGAAATCGCAGCAATGGGCTTCTCCGTTGTAAATGCGTGACGGAAAGGATGAGGTGAAAACATGAACAGTGCAGTTAAAACAAAGAAAGTAGAGCCGATTGCAAAACCCGTAAAAGCTCCCAAAAAGCGCAAAGCCAAATCCTTGGATAAGGCAAAAGCCAGAGCCGGTTGGTTTTTCATCGCTCCTTTCGTTCTGATTTTCTTTTTGATTTACGTCCCTGTCATTATTGACTCCCTTCGTTACTCCTTCAGCACCATTTACCCCCTCGCAGGCGGTGGCTTCGTGCTGGATAACGTGGGCTGGCAAAACTATAGTGACGCACTCTTTATCGACCCTCGCTTTGTTACCACCCTTACGGGTGGTATCAGGCAGCTGGTTCTTGAAGTTCCCGCCATCGTTGTCTTCTCTTTGTTTATGGCGGTGCTTCTGAACCAGAAAATGGTTGGCCGTACCTTGTTCCGCGCCATCTTCTTCATTCCGGTTATTCTTTCAACCGGTTTGATCGACGACATCGATATGAACAACTCCTTTGCCAATTACGCACAGGGCGGCAATATCGGTGCAGAAGAAGCGGAAGGAGCAGTCGGAGAATCTGTGAATACAGGTTCTGCCAACGCCATCGTTTCCGCAGTGGACCTCCAGGGCCTGTTCTCCACCATGAAGGTGGGTACCGGCTTGGTGGAATACGTAGTACAGATCGTTAACGACGTTTACAACCTTGTAAACCGTTCCGGTGTACAGATGCTGATCTTCCTTGCAGGTCTTCAGTCCATCTCTCCCGCAATCTACGAATCCTGTACCATCGACGGTGCAACCACTTGGGAAACCTTCTGGAAGATCACCTTCCCCATGATCAGCCCGATGATCTTGGTAAATGCCGTGTATACCGTTATCGACTCCTTTACAGCAGGTTCCAACGCCGTTATGAACTATATCGGTCAGGTGTATGAAGGAACCTCTACGGAGGGCGGCGACGTGCTGGCAACGGCAATGTATTGGATTTATTTCTCCCTTGTACTTCTGATTATCGCAGGCGTTGCGGCGGTTATGTCGGCATACGTCTTCTATCAGAGAAGAGACTAAGAAAGGAGGACAAATGAATGAATGCTGAAGCAAAAGTAGAAAAGAAAGCCAAACTCAGCAGAAAGAAAGAGTTTGATGTTGAATTTGAAGATCGCACTCCTTTTTGGCAGCGAGTCAAAAGCAAATATCTGACCACAACCTTTCTGTACAATTTCATTTGGGCACTTTTTCGTTATGTCCTTCTGATTGGTATCGCATACGTTATCCTGTATCCCTTTATCGCTAAGGTTGCCGGCTCTTTTATGAGTAAAGAGGACTTCCTTGACGTAACGGTTAAACTGATCCCCAAGTATCCCACACTGGATACCTACAAAGCGATTATAACGGAAAACCGTTATTTTGAAGCACTTTGGAACACCACCATCGTTTCCTTGCTTTGTGCAGTCGTGCAGATGGTCGTTACCATGGTCATCGGCTACGGTTTCGCAAAGTTTAAATTCAAGGGCAATATGCTGTTGTTCTACTGTGTTATCTTTACCATGGTAGTTCCGCACCAAGCACTGAGATTGGCTCTGTTCCAAAAGTTCCGTTATTTTGATATCCTCGGTATCATCAAACTGGTCACCGGCGGACAGATCAACCTCATCAACACCTACTGGCCTCTGGCACTTCTTTCCTTTGGCGGTCTTGCCTTTAAGAACGGTCTTTATATCTTCTTGATGAGACAGTTCTTCCGCGGCGTACCGGACGAATTGGAAGAAGCTGCTTACGTGGACGGTTCCGGTGTGTTCAAGACCTTTGTCCGTATCATCGCACCTCTTTCCGTGCCGATGATGATCACCGTGTTCATCTTTGCCTTCTCTTGGCAGTGGACCGATGACTTCTATACCACCATGTTCTTTACCAAAACTTCGATGTACTTGATGCCCAACATTGTTGAGGTACCCGCTGTTTTGGAAGCAACCGGATTTGCATCCGCGATGGTGTATTCTTCAGCTATTACCAATACTTGCGCGCTGATGATCATCCTCCCGCTGCTCATCCTCTACTGCTTCTGCCAGAAGTACATTGTACAAGGTATCGAACGAAGCGGTATCGTTGGTTAAAAACTAAAACGCCTCCCAATCGGGAGGCGTTTTTGTTTTATATTTGAAAAGCGGATTTTTGAAAAAGAAGGCGTTCGGTTTGGACGGCTTCTTTTTTCTGTTGCAAAAAAAAGAAAAGCAGAGCGGCTGCTCTGCTTTTCTTTGGGCTATTTATTCTTTGTCCATTGCATCCTTGCGAGAGAGGTTGATTCTGCCCTTGTCGTCGATCTCGATGAGTTTTACTTTCATCTTGTCGCCGACTTTGCAGACGTCTTCAACCTTTTCGACTCTCTTTTTATCGAGCTTTGAGATGTGAACAAGTCCTTCCTTGCCGGGTGCGAATTCGACGAATGCGCCGAAGGTCATCAGTCTTGTTACGGTGCAGTTGTCAAACACCATGCCAACTTCCGGTTCAAACACGATGGCATCCACAATGGCCTTAGCGGCATAAGCGGAGTCACGGTTGACTGCGGAAATGAATACGCTTCCGTCATCCTCGATGTCGATCTTAGCGCCGGTGTCAGCACAGATCTTCTGAATGACCTTGCCGCCGGAACCGATCACTTCACGGATCTTGTCGGGGTGGATCTTCATAGAGATCATCTTGGGAGCGAATTCGGAGACATCTTCTCTGGGTGCGGGGATGGCTTTTAGCATCACTTCATCCAGAATATAAAGTCTTGCGGTATGAGTGGTTTCCAGTGCCTGCTTGATGATCTCGGGAGTCAAACCGTCGATCTTCAGGTCCATCTGAATGGCGGTGATACCTTTGTGAGTACCTGCCACCTTGAAGTCCATATCGCCGAAGAAGTCTTCCAAACCTTGGATATCGATCATGGTATCCCACTTGTCACCTTCGGTGATCAAGCCGCAGGAAATACCGGCAACGGGAGCGGTGATCGGAACACCGGCATCCATCAGAGCCAGAGTCGATCCGCAGATAGAACCCTGAGAGGTCGAACCGTTGGAAGAAACGATTTCGGAAACCAAACGGATGGTATAGGGGAAGTCCTCCAAAGAGGGGAGAACCGGTTCCAATGCTCTTTCAGCCAAAGCACCGTGACCGATTTCACGTCTGCCGGGGCTTCTGGAAGCTTTGGCTTCCCCGACGGAATAACCGGGCATATTGTAATGGTGCATATAGCGCTTGGTTTCTTCGGGATCCACACCGTCCAGCATTTGCTGATCGGAAACGGAGCCGAGGGTTGCCAAGGTAAGAACCTGAGTCTGTCCTCTGGTGAAAAGACCGGAGCCGTGGACTCTGGGAATCAGGCCGACTTCGGAAGCCAAAGGTCTGATTTCGTCCATTCTTCTGCCATCCACTCTCTTCTTTTCGTCCAAGAGCCAACGGCGAACCACAAACTTCTGAAGCTTGTAAACGCATTCGTTGATCTGCAGACGGGAGTCGGGCCAAATTTCATCGAATTTCTCGTAGATCTTATTGTAGACGACCTGCATTCTTTCGTCGCGCACGGTCTTGTCGTCGGTATCAAGAGCTGCCTTGACGTCATCAATGGCAAATCCCTTGATGGCTTCGAACATATCGTGATCGACTTCGCAGGAAGGATAGGAAAACTTGGGTTTACCGATTTCGGCAACGATTTCGTTGATGAAACGAACCAGTCCCTGAATTTCCTCGAACGCGGTCATGATGGCGCCGTACATATCCTCATCGGATACTTCCTTGGCACCGGCTTCGATCATAACGACTTTCTTTTCGCTTGCCGCAACGGTCAGTTCCAGAGTGCTCTTGGCACGCTGTTCCAAGGTGGGGTTGATGACCACTTTTCCGTCAACCAAACCGACGAAGGCACCGCCGATGGGTCCGTTCCACGGAATATCGGAAATGGACAGGGCGATGGAAGCGCCGATCATAGCAGCGATTTCGGGAGAGTTGTCCTGATCGACCGAAAGGGTCAGAAGGGAAATGCAAACGTCATTTCTCAGATCCTTGGGGAAGAGGGGACGGATGGGTCTGTCAATCACACGGGAAGTCAAGATTGCCTTGGTAGAAGGTCTTCCTTCTCTTCTGTTGAAACTTCCGGGGATGCGGCCCACCGCATACAGTCTTTCTTCATAGTCCACGGACAGAGGAAGAAAATCGATTCCGTCTCTGGGAGCAGCGCTGGCAGTTGCATTTGCCAGAATGCAGGTGTCGCCGTAGCGAACCAGACAAGAACCGTTTGCCAATTGGCTGATCTTTCCGGTTTCGATAATCAGCGGTCTGCCGGCAAATTCGTATTTGAAGATTCTGTGATTTTCAAACATAACGATGCCTAAATTACTTTCTCAGACCGAGTTTTTCGATGTTTGCTCTGTAACGGGTGATGTCTTTCTTCTGCAGGTAGTTGAGAAGATTTCTTCTGTGACCGACCATTTTCAACATACCTCTGCGAGAGTGGTGGTCTTTCTTGTTGACCTTCAGGTGCTCGGTGAGGGTGTTGATTCTGTTGGTCAGGATCGCAATCTGGACCTCGGGAGATCCGGTGTCGCCTTCGTGGGTTGCGTAAGTGGTAATGATTTGCTGTTTCTGTTCTTTCAGCATGGTTTTCACCTCCGTAAATTCTGATCCTGTAACCCGGCAAGGGTGGGTGAAAAAAAGCGCTTGGAGTTTCCGGCTCGTTTACCCCTTTGCTGCGTTACGGATTTGTTGTTATTTCCGCGTCTTACCACAGGCGCGGCGAATAACATTTTACCACGGAAGAGGAAAAAACGCAAGGGATTTTTCTCAGGTCCTTATAAAATAATGGAAAAGTTTACGATTTGCTCATTTTTTTGCGGCGTTTTCTCCATTTTGCTCGGTATTTCTCGCGGATTTTCTTTTCCCGTTTCCACTGAACCCAGCAAAGAAGCATTTTCATCGCCAAAACGATGCTCGCCAAAACGATCAGCATCCGCAAAAGCGAAATGCAAAAGCTGAAAGAAATACTTTTTTGACCGGAGCTTTTCCCGGTTTCTTGATTTCGGATGTTCAGCCCTGCGCTGATTTGCGGATAAAGAGAAATTCGGTCAAGCTTCCGCGCAGCTTTTTGCATCATATTCAATCCTTCCAAAATTTGATTCTCCTTTTTTGTTTTTTTTAGTGTACCCGATTTTTTGAAAAATACTATTGCTTCTTTTCCTGTTTCGACATTTCCTACAATTTCCGAATGATACAATAAATCTTGCAAATTAAGAAAAGCCAAAAGGGGAATTGGAAAACCATGGAAAAGGAAAACAAAACAAAAAAAGCAAAACAAAGCGGGTCGTTCAGCCGATTTTTGCTCGGCACGCGAGAAATAGGGCGTGCCGTCGTGCGGTATTTTTCGCAAACGATCGCAAGTGTTTCCGAGCAACTGAATCTTGTGGTGGATGAAACGTGGAAAACGAAAAAAAGACGGCGAAACGCCATGCTTTGGACGCTGATTTCGTTTTTGTCGGTTTCGCTTTGCGCGGCGGTGATCGGTCTTGCCAAATTTCCGCTTTCGGTGTACCCTGCAGGGTTTGCCTTGCTTTCCGCCTTGGGCGGAACGGAAAAAATTCGCTTTCGGGAAATAAGCCAAAAAAACACCGGTCTTCTGGATGCGGCGTTTTTGCTTGCCGCGTTTTCGGGCGTGATGCTGTCTTGCATTTGGTTGGGTGAGCGGGGTATTTTTTACCTGCTCTCCTATATGATCTTGTTTCTCTTTCGCGCCTTTCGCACCGGAGGAAAATTTGACGACAGCATTCTCTTTCGCGTCACCTTTTCCTCTGCCGTCGCAACGGCGGTGGGATTGCTGCTTGCTTGTTTGAATTCCTTTTCCGTCAACGCGGTGTTCGGTGCGGTGAGCATGGGAATTTTAACTCCGATTTTGACCTATTTGATCTGCGGTTTTTATATTTTTACGGCGGTGGAAAGCCGAGAAGCAGGAGGGCAGGGCCGTCGCAGAGTGTATTTGGAAGCGTCGGTGTTCACCCTGTTCTATTTGTTCCTGTTTGCGCTGAGAGAGGTTCAGATCGCCGGATTTTCTCTGTCCTTTGTTCTTGCGGTGATCGCAACGCTCTTTGTTTCCCGAACGCGAGGGGCGCTGTTCGGTGCTGCCGCGGGAATGATCGGCGGAATGGCGTGCGCTTCGTCTTGCGTTCCTGCGGCGCTGGCGGTGGGGGGCTTTTTTTCGGGACTGTTTTTTCAATATTCAGGCGCCGTTGCCATGATGATCGCTTTCGTTTCTTCTTGCGGGTACTGCCTGTTTTCGGAGGGCTTTTCCGCGTTTGCCTATTTTACCGGAGATTATCTGTGTGCTCTGATTTTGTTTTCCCCTCTTTTGCGCCTGATTCCGAATCAAGAGCCGGTTCCTGTTCGCAGCGCCCCGCGCGAGGTTCTCCACCGTGAAACGATGAAGAGAACCCGACAAAAGCTCAAACATATGAGCGATGCGTTTTCTTCTTTGTCGGAGGTGTTTTATACCGTCAGCGATACGATGAAAAAGCCGGGGCTGACCGAAACCAGCCAATTGGTGTCCGACTGTTGCAGTCAGATCTGTTCGCGCTGCAGTCTGTCGGGCATTTGCTGGGGGAATCAGCAGACCCTTTCCGCCAACGTCACCACGGGGGTTGCCGCAAGACTGCTTTCCGACGGTGCGGTTAGCGCGCAGGATTTCACGGGTCCGTTTTCCAAGCACTGCAATCATTTGGAAGAGCTCGTGGAATTGATGAACCGCCGCTTTTCGGAGCTGAATGCGAGCGACGTGAAAAATCACAAAACCCGTCTGCTCGCGGGAGAATACAGCTCGGTTTCCCGTCTGTTACAAAGCACGGCAGGGGAACTGGACCGTGAATTGGAATATAACCCCGCGTTGGAAAGCTGTGCCAAAAAGGTGCTGGAACAGTTGGGGATTGCTTACCGTCGGGTTGCGGTGTTCGGCAATCGGGAACTGCGCGTGGACGTATACGGAATCGCGCTGGAGCGGGTCGGGCTTGCCTCCGATCAGGTGCTTTCTGCATTCGGCGAGGCGTTTTCCTGCGTGTTTGAAGCGCCGGAGTTTTTGATGTTTGAAGAAAGCGTTGTGATGCGCTTGCGCAGGAAACGGAAGATTGCTTTGGAATGTGCCAAATCCGGTTGTACGAAAAAAGGGGAAACGGTCAGCGGAGATTCGTGCCAGTTTTTCGAAACTCCACGGGATTATTTTTACGCCTTGATTTGCGATGGCATGGGAAGCGGCAGGGAAGCCGCCTTTACCAGCCGTCTATCTTCCATCTTCATTGAGAAACTGATGCATTGCGCCACTCCGAAAAACGTGACGCTGGAAATGCTCAACACCTTTTTGATGGCAAAAACCGACGAAACCTTTACCACGGTCGATCTTTTGGAGGTTGACCTGTTCAGCGGCGAAGCCAATTTCATCAAAGCGGGCGCGGCGCCTTCTTTTGTCCTGCGGGGCGATCGGCTTCATCGCATCGAATCGCGTACGCCGCCGGCAGGAGCATTGGTGCGAATGTGCGCGGAGCAAACCACGTTCACGCTTCGAGACGGGGATTTTATCATTCAAATGTCCGACGGGGTCGAGGGGACGGCAGAAGGGGCGG
>JAZNNH010000005.1:0-23906 GCA_045580105.1 Eubacteriales bacterium
ATCAAAAGTTTTATGGTATCATATAAAAACCGACGGAACTGAAGCAAACAAAGCTTCGGATTCGTGAAATGGAAGCTTAGCTCAGCTGGGAGAGCATCTGCCTTACAAGCAGAGGGTCATAGGTTCGAGCCCTATAGTTTCCACCAATTTGCTCGGAACGGTTTCGTTCCGAGCATCTTAAAACGGCCTGGTAGTTCAGTTGGTTAGAACGCTAGCCTGTCACGCTAGAGGTCAGGGGTTCGAGCCCCCTTCAGGTCGCCAATTGCTGATATAGCTCAGTAGGTAGAGCGCATCCTTGGTAAGGATGAGGTCACCAGTTCAACTCTGGTTATCAGCTCCAGAAAAAGAAAAGCAAGTCGAAAGACTTGCTTTTTCTTTTTCAATGAAATTCGTTCCTTTCGGAACGAGTGAAATACCTTCGGTATGAAATATCTCTTTGAGATATGAAATATGCCTACGGCATATGAAGGAACGAATTTTATTTCACATTTTGCCATGGGCAAAATATTTCATAATCCGTCAGGATTATTTCATATTGCGCAGCAATATTTCATTAAGTGTGTTATAATATTGGCAGAGGTGGTATTATGAAAGAAAATAAACTTGTAGATTTATCTATGGATTTTGCTATAAAAACAGTTAAACTTTGCGAAAATATTAAAGGTCATTATTCTCTCGTTAACCAACTTGAACGCTCTGCAACAAGCATTGGTGCAAATATTCACGAAGCAAATTATGCTCACGGAAAACCTGATTTTATATCTAAACTCCAAATATCGCTCAAAGAGTGTTATGAAACCGAATATTGGCTTGAACTATTTGTAAAATCCGAAATTTTAGATAGAGAAGCTGCAAAAGATTTATATAATCAATGTGGTACAATTCGTAGATTATTGATTGCCTCCATCAATACTGCAAAAGAAAATACAACAAGGTGATGTTGTGCTTCGCACAAATGATGTGATGCTTCGCATCAACGATGTTGCACTTCGTGCAAATTTATGGTATGATTTGTTTGAGGTGATTGAATGAATGCTAACATTTTGCCGAAAACTGATTGGAAAAAAGTGTTTTACCGGAATGCTCAACTTAAATGTTTATTTGAATATACTATACCTGCACATAAGATGAGAAACGAACCACTTTGCCATTTAATCTTTGAAACAGATAGCGAAGATGTGAAAAGGAATTTAATTGGTCAAATCAGTGAAGCAATGAATGTCGATTGTAAAGAGTTTTTCTTCGATAAAAACACCAAGCAAGGTGAACTTTCAGCGTTTCTAACGAGTTTAGGCGATGGCGATATTCTTTTTTTTAACGGCATTAACAATTTAAAACCAGCCATGGTAGAAATTATGAAACAAGCTCTTGAGTCATTTGTACTAAATATTCAATTTGGTACAGGGCCGCTAACAAAAGAAATTAGTATTCCCCTTGCACATTTCACAATGCTGCTTTTCTTCGATAACATTCTTGAAATCCCGGAAATGATGAAAAGATATGTGTCTGAAATAATACGAATCAAAGAAATCAGTGATGATGAACTTGTTGAGTTTGCTCTTTGTGATGATGCAGAAAAGTATGGCGTGCTTATTACTGAAGAAAATTTGCCATTTTTGCGTGATATGGCAAAGAAAACGAGCAATAGAATGGCTTTGAACCTTGTGCAAAAATATTTGTTTTTGCATCCTGAAATTTCACAACCAATTTCTAAAGAAACGCTTTTAAGAATTTTATAAAAGTGATTAACAGCTTCACGGTTTTCACCGGTTCACTTTTGGGTGGGAGACCCAAAAATCGGCAACCTTCGACAAGAGGGTTGCCGATTTTACTTTTTACCGCTTGCTTCTTCACTCTTCACTTATCTTTTATGTCGATTTTTCAAAAGTAATAAGTGAGAGGGAATAAAGAAAATAGTTTAGATTCGTGTTTGATTGTTGATTGGGTCTTGATTTTTGTTAATATATGTAATAAAATATAGTCAATACTGTTATTTAGGGAGATATACTATGCAATACGTTTCTTTAGTTGCAATTGTCCTTGGATTGTTATTGCTTATTTATTTGGCGTATAAAGGTCATTCGATAATTTGGGTTGCGCCTATTTGTGCAGTATTTGTTGCTTTGTTTGGCGGCTTGAACGTATTGGATTCGTACTTATCTGATTATATATCCGGTACTGCCACTTATATTGCCTCATGGTTCCCTGCTTTTTTCTTAGGTGCTGTTTATGGTAAAATTATGGAGCAACCGGTGCAGCAAGGTCATTGGCAAATAAATTAGTATCACTTATTGGTTCGAAATTTGCTGTGCTTGCTGTTGTATTGCCTTGCTTGCTTATGACATATGGCGGAGTGTCGTTGTTCGTTGTTGTCTTTGTTATTTATCCAATGGGTTATGCAATTTATAGAGAGGCAGACCTGCCTCGCACATTGCTTCCTGGTGCAATTGCATTTGGTGCTTTTGGTATTACTATGACTGCCATCCCAGGCACCCCGCAAATTCAAAATATTATTCCGACTACTTACTATGGAACAACAGCAATGGCTGCTCCTTTTATGAGTTTGCTTGCCGTTATATTAATCGGCGTTCCCGGCTACCTATACTTGGAATGGCGAGTAAAGCAGGCAAGAAAGAAAAATCTTCATTTTGAAGAAGATCCTAAATTTAAGGGAAAAGAAAACGAAGATAGAAATCTGCCAAAATGGCATTGGCTCAGCGGTCTTCTCCCATTAATTGTTGTTGTGCTTTTGTTGAATATCTTGCCGAATATTCTTAAGAATCAATATAGTATTGAATTATCCTCTTCGGAATCGATTGTCATTGCTCTTTTGGGTGGCATATTTACTGTTTTGTTGATGAATATTAAACAGTATGCATCTTTCTTGCCAGCGATTAATGAGGGTGCGAATGGCTCCTTGGGTGCCATAATGAATACGGCAAGCGCTGTAGGATTCGGCTCGGTTGTTAAAACTGTGCCTGGCTTTGCTCTTTTAACAACAGCAATGCTGAATATGCCCGGCTCGATATTGTTCTCTGAAGCGATTGCTGTTAACGTTTTGGCAGGTGCTACCGGTTCGGCATCGGGCGGCATGTCTATAGCACTGGAGGCGTTGGCACCTCAGTATTTGGAAAAAGCAATGCAAATAGGATTAAACCCGGAGTATTTACACCGCATTGCCTCTCTCGCATCCGGGGGATTAGATACACTTCCACATAATGGTGCGGTTCTTACTTTGCTGGCTGTTTCAAATTGCAAACATAAAGAGTCATATATGGATATTTGTGTTACTTCCTGTATTATTCCGGTTGTCTCATCAATTATTTTGAGCCTTGTTTGGACAGTGTTTATTTAACATAGCAATTATGAAACAGAGGTTTTCACCGATCCACTTTTGGTACCGACTCCCAAAGGAACGAAGCAAACGCTTCGTTCCTTTTTTATCCCTTGCCTCACATTGATTTGTATGTTACAGTATGGTATAATTATATTACGAGGTGATACTGTGGAGGAGAAAATCTTAAATATAATTAAATATCTTGGATTTGTCATAATTCCTTTTTTATGTGTGCTTTGTTGCCGTTTGTTTGAAATAGCACAAGGAGAGAAAAATGAAGAAATCGTTTTTGGAGTTATGATAGGTCTTGTATTAGATTTGCTTTATGCTATCATTCTTTTTTTAGTGACTAAAAAGAAAAACAAATAATAATTCATCGCTTTTCACCGATTCCCTTTAGGGTCAGACCAAAAAATCAGGAGTTAATATGCTTTCAAATTGCAGATTGTGTCCCAGAAATTGTAACGTGAACAGAGAAAACGGGGAACTCGGATTTTGCGGAGCAGAAAAAAGAGTTAAAATTGCACGCTGTGATTTGCATTTTTGGGAAGAACCTTGCATATCGGGTAAAAACGGTTCGGGAACGGTGTTCTTTTCCGGCTGCAATATGAAGTGTGTCTTTTGTCAAAATTATCCGATCAGCACTTTGAACAAGGGATATTACGTTACCATAGAGAAGCTTTCTCGGATTTTTTTAGATCTGCAAAAAAGAGGCGCAAACAATATCAACCTTGTTACACCCACGCATTACGTGCCGCAAATCATAAGCGCATTGACTTTGGCGAAACAAAACGGACTTAGCATTCCTATCGTGTATAATTCCGGCGGATATGAAAAGGTGGAAACGTTAAAGATCCTCGAAGGGTATATTGATATCTACCTTCCGGATATGAAATATTGCTCCGACAAATATGCCGTAGAATATTCCTCGGCAAGCAATTACTTTGAAATGGCAAAGAAAGCCATATCAGAAATGTTTCGTCAGGTAGGTTCGCCCGCGTTTGACGAAAACGGAATTATGAAAAAAGGTGTTATCGTGCGCCATTTAATGCTTCCCGGACTGTTGTTTGACAGCAAAAAAATGATAGACTATTTATATGATACCTATCAGGACGATATCTATTTGAGTCTTATGAGTCAATATACACCGCCGGAAAACAGGTGCATCACACCAAAGCTGAACAGAAAATTAAACCCCAAGCATTACGAAGCAATGGTTCGCTATTGCCGGGAAAAGGGAATTGTGAATGCGTTTGTTCAGGATATTTCCTCTGCAGGGGAAGAGTATATACCCGAATTTGAGTGGGATGAGTAATATCTCGCATCAAAACAACGAAAAAAGAGGTGGTGGGATTCATGACTGAGTTTTTCATACAAGTCCTTGGCATTACCTCGCTTTTTTATGGTCGCTGGTGCCGCTGATTCGCTCTTTGCTGTTTTGTTTTTTGCCGTTGCCGGAAATGAAGCTTGGCACGGCGCAGCGCGGTGGTCGCCTCTTTAGCATGGGGCTATTCCTTTGCGTGATGCTGATATTTCTCGGCGCAACGGAGTGCACCATGTCACAGTGGGTTTCCGGCTTTGCCGAGGAGGCAATCGGAGCATCAAAGGTGGTCGGCGACGTTTTCGGTTTGGCATTCTTTGCCGTGATGCTGGGGATTGGCAGTGATTCTCTTGATCAAAAAATATTATAGTAAAATTGACGAACAATGATCGGTGGTGAGGGATATGAAATTCATCGTAAAGCGCTTTGACGAGCTGACAAAAGAAGAACTGTATGAAATACTAAGGGTTCGCTCTCAGGTTTTTATTTCTCAAATGAAAATGATCTGTCAGGACATTGACGGGGTGGATTTTGACGCGTTTCATTTTTATTTGGAAGAGGATGGCAAAATTGTTGCCTATTTGAGGGCGTATTACGTGGATGACAAAACCCTTCGAATCGGTCGCGTTTTGGCCGTGCAGCAGGGGCGCGGTTTGGGTGCAAAACTGATGAAACAAAGCATTGCGCACATCAAAGAATCGATTCCCAGCCAAACCCTTTGCCTTGATTCGCAAAAACATGCCATCGGATTTTATGAAAAATTGGGCTTTTTAACGGTATCTGACGAGTTTTGGGAAGAAGGTGTTTTGCACGTGAAAATGGAGCGTTCGAATTTTTAAAAATACGATAGAAAATGATAAGACAACGGTTTTCTTGCACAGAAAAGGACGAAGCAACCGCTTCGTTCTTTTTTTTGTTTTTCTGTTTGATTTGAATTGATTCTTTAGATTTGCATGCTATAATGGTATTGTATGAAAAGAGGGGAATTGTGGAATGAAAGAAGCTTTGAAAACAAAGAAAAAATTGGATTGCAAGTGGGTGATCATCGCACTGTCGTTTTTGATGGTGATGATCTGTCTTGGCTTTTGCAGTTCAACCAAAAGTCTTTATATCGCTCCTGTCACCCAAGCGCTTGGAATTGACTGAGGGCTTTTTTCCATCAACGATAGCTTGCGCTTTATCGCAACCGCGCTGGTCAACGTTTTCTTTGGTGCTTTGATCGGACGTTTCGGCGCAAAGAAACTGATTGCGGCAGGACTTGTTTGCCTCATTTCTTCCCAGCTTGCATATTCCTTTGCCACGAATGTTTTCGTTTTCTATCTGGGCGGCATTCTTTTGGGAATCGGCCTTTCCTGGACGACCACTACCATGGTCGGCGCGATTGTCCGCTGGTGCCGTGAGAGTAAAGGCACGATCATGGGTGCTGTTCTTGCTGATCATGCTCTTCCTTAAGAACAGTCCCTCCAAGGCGAAAAATGCTCACGCCGAAACGAAAAAGAAACCGGCTCGCGGTCGCGATTGGAGTGGCATTACATTTGAAGATGAAAAGGAAAGACACAATGCGAAAATTCTTGACAATTGTACTCATCATCCTTGTTTGTTTTCTTTTGGTCGGCTGTAAAAGCGCGGAGAAAGACGTGGATCCTACTGGTGACCGTTTGCCTTTGACACAGCAAGAAAGCAATCTCACCGAAGATATAACGAATACGCAAACCGCCCCCGAAACGGTGGATTCGCCCGATCCGAGTGAAAACGGGACGGGAAATCCGACGCTTCCGAACCAAAATCCCTCGTCGGAGCAACTCCCGTCCACCGAAAAACCTGTGGTAAGTTCCACCTTGACGCGCGATCCTACGCCCGTTATTTCGTCGCCGCAAAGCTCCAATTCCTCCTCGCCGGAGGATTCCTCAAACAGCAACCCCAAGCAGCCCACGTCCCCTCAGTCGTATCGTAGGTGGTACCGTTTGGGCACGTGTAAAAAGCTTGAGGGAAATATTGTTGTTTTGTTTTTGTATACAAACGATGCGGAGAGCACTTGGGACAGCGACAGCTTATCCAAATTCGAATCGTCTCAAACACAAAAAGCTTTGACCTATCTGGAAGAAAGAGCGTCACAATACGGCAAAAATCTGAAATTTGCTTCTAAAAGCTATTCTGTGATCGGCGGACAAAACCCCGTTTACGACCAAGCCGTGATCAAGAATGCGAGCGAGAACGTGATGTCCTTCGATTTGTTGGAAAACGTCTGTCAAAACATGCGGCTGGGCGGGAGTGACAGGTTGTTTGAAGAAGTCGGAAAAGAATATCCGAATCACGAAATTATTCCTGTTATTTTGTTGAACAAGGACGGCACCTCGTATGCGCGCGGTGCAGTCAATGAAAACACGGCGATGCCGGAGCATTGCGTTGTTTTTGCAAGAAACTTGGGGATTCAATCCGCCCCGTTTTTGCCGGGAAACCGAGCATCTACCATCGCGCACGAAATATTGCATCTATATGGCGCGGAGGATTTTTATCAGCCGCAAGGGCGTGCGGGACTTGCGGGCAAGGTTTATCCCGATGATATTATGTATACGGTAAACGGATTTATAAACCGAAACAAAATCGGTGATTTTACGGCGTATACGGTGGGATGGACGGACGTGATTCCTCCTGTTTGTTATGACGAAAATTGGTGGAAATAGTTTTTTTACTTCACAAAAAAAGCATCTTCGGAGAAAGACCGATCTTTTTTAGTAATCCGTTTCGTTTTTCTTTGTAAGAAAACGGAAAAGATGTGAGTTTATCGCATCTTTATATAGCAATTACAGGCTGACTGAAAAATACTTTGATGGTATAATGAACCATCGTTTTCTTCGGGATTTTAGGAAAACAAAAAAAGAGTTGTGTAAAATAAAACAGACGGGAGAGTTTTGTTTTCTATGGGAAATTTTAAAAGAGTCGGTTTGATGTTCGACTGTTCAAGAAACGCTGTTTTTTCTTTGGGTGCGCTCAAACAGTTGATCGATCTGATGGCAAAAATGGGGTATAACACCCTTCTGCTTTATATGGAAGATACCTTTGAAGTAGATGACAACCCCTATTTCGGATACGCAAGAGGAAGATATTCGCAGAGTGAGTTGCGCGAAATCGATGACTATGCAGCTTCCAAGGGACTCGAGGTGATTCCTTGCATTCAGACCTTGGCACATCATCACGCGCTTTCCATTTTGCCTGCTTATAGAGGATATTTTGATTGCAACGATATTTTGCTCATCGACGAAGAGAAGGTTTATGACCTGATCGACAAAATGTTTGCCTCTCTGCGCAAGTGTTTTCGTACCAATATGATCAACATCGGTATGGACGAGGCGCACATGGTCGGACGTGGCAGATACTATACACTCCACGGTGAAACGAACAAAACGGATCTTTTTGTCAGACACATCAGAAGAGTTTCCGAAATCGGAAAGAAATACGGTTATTCGATGACGATGTGGTCGGATATGTTCTTCAGAATCGCATTTAAAGGAAAGTATTACGACGATAAGCTCGAAGTACCCGATGAAATCAAGGCATTGATTCCCGATAACGTGGATTTGGTTTATTGGGATTATTATTCTCAGGATGAAGCCCATTACGACGGAATGATCGAAGCGCATAATAAACTCAAGAAGAATTCTTGGTTTGCCGGTGGATTCTGGAGCTGGGACAGCTTCACTCCCTGTAATCTCTACTCCCTTGAAACCTCCAAGGCGGCGCTTGCCAGCTGTGAAAAGAATGGGGTAGAGAACATCTTCTTTACCTTGTGGGGAGATGATTCGGCTGAATGCTCCAGATTTTCCCTGCTTCCCTGTATCTTCTCCGCATCGGAACGGGTCAAAGGAAACAACGACGAGGAAAGCATCAAGGCGAAATTCAAAGAAATGTTCGGCGTCTCGTTCGACGACTTCCTTTTGCTTGATTTGTCCAAGCAAAGCGAAAAATCCACGAACCCCGAAAAGTATATGTTCTACAACGATTTGTTCAACGGCTTGATGGATTCGCTCATTCTCGATGAAGCAAAGGAGAGCTACGCATCTTTTTCCGAAAAAATGGAATCGCTGACCACGCATAGCGAGTGGGGATATTTGTTCCGTACCCATAAGGCGCTGGCCGACGTTTTGGTGTTGAAGGCAGACTTGGGCAAACGAATCAGACACGCCTATCAGTCCTCCGACAAAGAAGCGCTTCGCACCCTGATCGCAGAATGTGACGACCTGAAAGAAAAGCTTTGCATCTTTTACGACTGCTTCGAAAAGCAGTGGATGAAGGAAAATAAGCCCCACGGCTTTGACGTTCAAGATATTCGACTCGGCGGTATCATCGCGCGCACCGAGCATTGCAAGAAGCGCATTGAAGCATACGTTGCCGGCGAGATTGAGAAGATTGAGGAGCTGGAAGGCGAGCCGCTTGACTATTTGGGCAGAGGAACCGAGTATGTGAAAGAGGAAATTCGCCTCAAACCCTTCCGAAAGATCTATACGACCAACCGACTTTCTCACTGATTAAAAGAAAAACGAAAACAGGCAAAAAAGAGAGTTCCCAAACGGGAACTCTCTTCGTTTTCCTGTTGACTCATATTCTTTTTGATGCTATAATTGAGCCGAAGTTGAACCCTTGTGTTCAATACAAAATATAATCTTGGAAAGTGAAATGAAATATGGCGGAAATCTTTGAAATTCTTATGATTATCTCGTTTGGGGCATCGTGGCCGTTGAATGCTTATAAGTCTTATAAGGCACGCACCACGAAAGGCAAAAGCTTGCCGTTTTTGCTTTTGATCTTTGTGGGATATATATTCGGCATCACGTCGAAATTGCTGTTGCCCACGTTTAAGTGGTACGTGATGTTCTTCTACGTTTTGAATCTGCTTATGGTTATGCTGGACATCGGACTGTATATCAGAAACTATCAAATTGATAAAAAAAGTGAGAAAAAAGATTAAGGTCTTATCCATCGGGAACAGCTTTTCTCAGGATGCAACCAGATATCTGCCCGAGATTGCAAACGATGCCGGAGTCGATTTCGTATCGGAAAATTTATACGTCGGCGGATGTGATTTGGAAACGCATTGGCACAACGTTTTGAATAACAGTGCGTTCTATGAATTGCAAGTCGGCGCCAAAATGGTAGGGAAGAGCAGCATCAAACAGGCGCTTGTTAAGGAAAAATGGGATTTTGTCACCCTTCAGCAAGCAAGTTCCTTGTCCGTCAACCCCTCGACCTATCAGCCGTATTTGAATGAATTGGCAAACGTGATCAGAACGCATTGCCCGAGTGCTGCAATCGTGCTTCATCAAACTTGGGCGTATGAAGAAAATTCGTATCGGCTTTGCCAAGAAATGGGTTATCGCACGTCTTTCGATATGTTTGCTGATATTAAAGAAAGCTATCAAAAAGCGGCAATGGAGATCAAAGCGGATGGGATCATTCCCGCGGGCGAACTTTTTATCCGTTTGCAAAATTTGGGAATATCGAATTTGCATCGGGATACCTACCACGCTTCTTTTGGAATCGGAAGATATGCATTGGGCTTGCTTTGGTTTTATTTTTTCACTCGTCATGACCTTGCCAACGTTACGGTTCGTTCGCCGGATGAGGCGGTCTTAAAAGAAGAAGTTAACATTGCAAAGCAGTGCATCAAAGGCATGTTTTAATACGTTAACAGACAACGGTTTGCAAAAAAGACACGCGTTTGCGTGTCTTTTTTGCATTTATTATATAGAATTCAATCAATACGTTGCCAAAAAAATATCATAAAATAATCGCTTGTCTTGTCGAATGAATTGTGATAGACTTTTCTTTGGTTTCTATTAAAACTTGCGAATTGAAAATAGATTACTTTGAACGGAGGATTCTATGTCAACGACAGAAAAGAAAAAGGTGCTCGGCGAATCCAAAAGCGCCCTTGTTGCATTCATAAAATTTGCACCGCTGATTGCATTTGCTCTGCTGGTAATTGTTTTTAAATTAGATCTTTTGATTGCGGCACCGATCGCGACCTTCGTTGCGATTTGTGTGTATATGCTTTTGTACCGTGCCAATTTTGAAGAAACGTTCGACCGTTGCCTTGACTCCGTTAAGCACATTGTATTGATCTTTTTCATTTTGATGTTTGCCTACGGCGTGGCTGAGTGCTTTATGGCCACCGGTGTGGGTGCGGCTTTGATCAATATCGCATTGAAAATGGGTGTTACAGCACGAACGGTGGCTCCTGTCGCGATGATCGTAACCTGTCTTCTATCCATTGCAACCGGCTCTTCTTGGGGCACCTTTGCCGCCTGCGCTCCCATCTTTTTGTGGCTCAACCACTTGGTTGGCGGTCACGATCTTTTGACCTTGTGTTCCATTGCCGGCGGTGCATGCTTTGGGGATAACATCGGTATGATTTCCGACGTCACGGTTTTGGCTTGCGGTATGCAGGACGTCAAAATCATTGACCGACTCAAGCATCAGTTGATCTGGGCATTTTCTTCTCTTGTAATTGCGCTTGCCGTCATTTTTGCGGTCGGTGTATTGGCTTACCAATTGCCCGCCACACAGGGTGACGTGGCGGCGGCCATCTCTCAAATTCCCGAAGAGGCAAGAGCGGCACTCGCAGAACAAAGACCCTCTGCCTTGATTTTGCTCGAGCAGGTTGAAACCGGTGTTCCGTTTTATATGGTCATTCCGCTGGTTGTGGTCATCGCTCTGTCCTTTATGAAGTTTCACACGATGATTTGCCTTGCGGCAGGGATGGTTTCTTCTTTGCTGTGCGGCCTTTTAGCCGGCACTTGCAATCTTACGATGTGGCTCAATGATCTTCTGCTTGCAGGGTTTGGCTCTGCCGGAAGCTGGGTCATCGTTATGATGATTTGGGTGTCTGCCTTCGGCGGCATTATGAACAGTATGAGCGCTTTTGCACCGCTTGCCAATCTCGTTGTGAAAATCTCGAAGAACGTCCAGCATCTGATGGGCTGGTGCGGTGTGTTGTGTCTGGCAGGAAATATGGCGCTGGCAGATGAAGCCGCGCAGGTGGCAACGATGTCACCGATCATTCGTGACGTGGTGGAACGCAACGTGGAGTGTGACGACGAGGATTCTGCTTACCGTCTGCGCTTGCGCCTTGCTACCTTTACCTCTGCGATGGGCATTTACGGCGCACAGATGATTCCTTGGCACTGTTTTCCGGTGTTCTTTGCCGGCATTGCCTCCGCGGTCTATCCGCTTCGCAGTTTCACTCCCGCTCATATCATCGGACACAACTACCTTGGCTTTATCATCGTATTCTCTTTGCTCTTTTTAACTTTCACCGGCTTGGATCGCTTCGTGCCGATGCTGGCTCTGCCCGGTAAGGATAAGATTCGATTGAAAAAATAAGCACGAAAATCGGTTACCGTTTCAAGCAGCACTTGCGTTTGCAGGTGCTGCTTTTTGCTTTCAACTATTCGAGCAGCCAAGAAAAAAGAGAAGGTCACCGCAGAGCTGCAGCTCCACAGTGACCAAGGATTACAATACACTTCACACGGGTATTTTAAGCTAACTCAAGAATACAATATTACGCCGTCAATGTCAAGATGTGGAAATCCACATGACAATGCTTTAGCAGAAAATTTCTTTTCAATTCTCAAAACCGAGTGTATTTATCGCACCAAGCTCAAAACCTATGAGGAGGATCGTCTCCTCATAGGTGAATACATTCATTTCTACAACCACGAAAGATTGCAACTTAAAACAAAACTCACTCCCCTTGAGTTGAGAAGTCAGTTCGTCGCTTAATTTTTAATATTAACTACCATAGCGGTGCTTTTTTGTGCTGTCCGCACAAATTGGGTCAGTTCAGTACGGTGTGCCTTTTTTGTCTTAGAAAGGGGAAAAACTTGCGAAAAAATCATTTACAAAACAACGTGCTTATGCTATAGTATCAGTGTAATGTAACTGTAAGGACAAACGAAGGGAAACAGAATGTGATGATTACAAATGATATTCGCTATATTGGGGTAGACGATACCCAATTGGACCTGTTTGAAGGTCAATATTCGGTGCCGAACGGAATGAGCTATAATTCTTACGCCATTCTCGATGAAAAAATCGCAATTATGGATACCGTCAGTGCCGGTTTTACCGATCAGTGGCTCGACCAAATTCGCCTCACTCTGGCAGGCCGTGAGCCCGACTTTTTGATCGTCCATCATATGGAACCCGATCATTCTGCCAACATTGCCAATTTTATGAAGACATATCCCAAGGCAAAGATAGTATCTTCTGCCAAGGCATTTGCTATGATCAAAAACTTTTTCGGTACGGATTTTCCCGACCGACAGATCGTGGTGGGCGAATCCGATACGCTTTCGCTCGGTAAGCACAATTTAACGTTCCTGACCGCGCCCATGGTACACTGGCCGGAGGTCATCGTCAGCTACGACAGCACCGATAAAGTGCTGTTCTCGGCAGACGCATTCGGCAAATTCGGTGTGATGAATGCAAACGAGGATTGGGTCGACGAGGCAAGACGCTATTACATTGGAATCGTCGGAAAATACGGCGTGCAGGTACAGAATCTGTTGAAGAAAGCGGCGCGGCTTGATATTCAGACCATTTGTCCTCTTCACGGTCCCGTGTTAAAGGAAAATCTTGGATATTATTTGGATTTGTATCAGACGTGGTCGAAATATCAGCCGGAAGAAGAAGGTGTTGTGATTGCGTATACCTCGGTGTACGGAAACACGAAACAAGCCGTTCTTCGCTTGGAATCGTATTTGAAAGAAAACGGCTGTCAGAACGTGGTTGTGTTTGACCTTGCCAGATCTGACATGTCGCAGGCCGTAGCGGCTGCGTTCCGTTTCAGCAAACTGGTTCTTGCAACCACAACCTATAATGCCGATATCTTTCCGTTTATGAAAGAGTATATCCATCATCTGACCGAACGCAACTTCACCGGTCGCACTTTGACTTTCATTGAAAACGGTTCTTGGGCGCCCTTGGCGACAAAGGTGATGAAGCAGGAACTGGAATCCTGCAAGAATCTTGCTTTCACGCAAAACTCAGTCAAGATTTTGTCTGCGCTGAACGAAAACAATGATGCCCAGCTTAAAGCGCTTGCCAAAGAACTTTGCGCCGCCGAACCGATCGCGCAGGAGAGCGGGGAAAGCGACGCGGACGAAAAGTGCGGCTTTGTATGCAAGATTTGCGGATACGTTCATAAAGCGGATACGCTTCCTGCAGACTTTATCTGTCCGCTGTGCCGTCGCGGTGCGGACTATTTTGAACCGATTTCATAAAATGCGATGCCTTTGGCGTTGAAAAAAGGAGAAAAACAATATGAAAAAATACGTATGTAAAGTATGTGGCTGGGAATACGATGAAGCAGTCGGATCTCCCGAAAACGGGATTGCAGCAGGAACTTTGTTTGATTCTCTGCCCGAAGACTTTGTTTGCCCCCTTTGCGGTGTAGGCAAAGATCAGTTCAGCCCCGAGGCATAAGGATACGCAAAATCGTAACGTCCCAAAACTTCCCCGAGCCAACTGGGGCCCGGGGAAGTTTTTTTCTTTTCCAAAATAAACGGTAATCTCGCCTTCCGTTCCTCTTTTTCATATCCCTTGAGAAAAACGAAAAAAGGACTTGATTTACCGTTTCTTTTGCGTGTATAATGAATTATCATACTTGGATAAAAAAGGAATGGTTAGATGAAAATCATTGATCTGATTACAAGAAATACCCTTTCGCTTTCGTTTGAGGTTTTCCCGCCCAAGACGCAAACCAATTTCGAAAGTGTGAAAGAGGCAACCGAACAGATCGCAAAACTGCGCCCTGCTTTTATGAGTGTGACCTACGGGGCAGGAGGCGGAACCAGTCAATACACGCTTGATATTGCAAAAAACATCAAGAAGCTTTATCATGTACCCACCTTGGAGCATTTGACCTGCGTGTCCTCCACCAGAGAAACCGTTCGTCGCAAAATCGAAGAGATTTGCGCGGCAGGAATTGAAAACGTGATGGCACTGAGAGGGGATATCCCTGCGGAATTGGAGGGAGCCGACCGAAGCGATTGGCATTATCAGCACGCCATCGATTTGGTTCGCGAACTGAAAGAGACCGCGCCCGATCTTTGTATCGGCGGTGCTTGTTATCCGGAAATCCATCCGGAAAGCGAAAATCAAAAAGAGGATATCAAATACCTGAAAGAAAAAGTCGATGCCGGTTGTGATTTTCTGACCACGCAGATGTTCTTTGACAACAATCTGCTTTACAATTTCCTTTATAAAATTCGCGAGGCGGGCATCACCATCCCCATCGTTCCCGGTATTATGCCCATCACCAATGCCAATCAAGTGGCAAGATCGATCAAGCTTTCCGGCTCGTTTATGCCCCAGCGCTTTAAAAGCTTGGTGGATAAATTCGGCTCCGACCCCGCCGCGATGAAACAGGCGGGAATCGCGTATGCCACCGACCAGATCATCGATCTGTATGCTAACGGCATTACGAACGTTCACGTCTACTCTATGAATAAGCCCGACGTTGCGCAGAAAATTCAAAGCAATCTTTCCGATATCCTGGGAAAATGAGCGAGGTCGTTTTCAAAAAGAGCTATTCGGATTTGCCTTTTTCCGAAACGGAAACCTTACGGTACGCTGCTTGTAAACAGGCATCTTCCGGCACGATGGAGCTTTTGCAGGAATGCTTGCGGGAGGCAAAGGGGTGCGTTTCTTTTCAAATTTGTTACCGCAGTTTCTTTGTCAAAACCGATGGACAAACTTGCGATTTCGGAGCGTTTACTCTCTCCTCAAAGAACCTGTCAAAACAGCTTGAGGGCTGTGAAACCGCGATTGTTTTTGCGGCAACGGTCGGTGTTGGAATCGATCGCTTGATTCAAAAATACAGCCGCATTTCGCCCTCAAAAGCGCTGATGTTTCAAGCCATCGGCGCCGAGCGAGTGGAAGCGCTTTGCGATCGCTTTTGTGCCGATATCAAAGCTGAATATCAAAAAGAATTAAGACCCCGTTTCAGTCCCGGTTACGGTGATTTGCCGATCACAAGTCAAAAGGAACTGTTTGCCGTTCTTCAATGTGAAAAACAGATCGGCTTGACCTTGACAAGCAGCTTTATGATGACACCGTCCAAATCCGTGACGGCGATTGTAGGACTGAGCGATACGGGCGTTGTGATAAAAAATAAGTGTAGCTTGTGCCAAATGCAGCATTGCACACAAAGAGGTACTTTATGAAATTCAGATCATTTTTGAATCAGAACCTTGTCTGTCTTGACGGTGGTATGGGTACGATTCTGCAGGAGATGGGACTTGCGCCCGGTCAGGGCTCGGAAACTTGGAATTTGTCGCATCCCGATGAAATCAAAGCCATTCACAAGGCATATTTTGAAGCGGGAAGCCACGTTGTTTGCACCAATACCTTCGGCGCCAATGCTTTAAAATACGACGGGGAAGAACTGGAGAAAATCGTAAAGACGGCAGTGCTTCTTGCCGACGGCGCGAGAAAAGAGAGCGACTCTTCTCAAGAAAAATTCGTTGCCCTTGATATCGGTCCGACCGGCAAACTCTTAAAACCCTTAGGCGATCTTGATTTTGAAGATGCCGTTTCGATCTTCGCGGAAACGATCCGCCTCGGCGTAAAATACGGTGTGGATTTGATTTTTATCGAAACGATGAACGATAGCTACGAAACCAAAGCGGCAGTGCTTGCTGCCAAGGAAAACAGCGATTTGCCCATCCTTGTTTCCAACGCTTACGGAGAAGACGGGACCTTGATGACGGGGGCAACGCCCACGGCAATGGTTGCCCTTTTAGAGGGAATGGGAGTGGATGCGCTCGGTGCCAACTGCTCGTTTGGACCCGCGGGTCTGCGCAGCGTGGTGGAAGAACTGCTTTCCGCCGCCTCCATTCCCGTCCTGTTTAAGCCCAATGCCGGTCTTCCGCAAGCTCTTGACGGAAAAACCGTGTTTGACGTAACTGCCGACGAATTTTCCGATGAAGTTGCCGACCTTGTGAAAAAAGGTGTTCGCGTGGTCGGAGGTTGCTGCGGAACCACACCGGACTATATTAAGCCACTCTGCGAAAAAACAAAAGAAATCAAACCCAAACCCGTGAAGGAAAAGGAAACCACTTTGATTTCTTCCTATTCGCACGCCGTTTCCTTCGATGGAACCGATCCGATTCTCATCGGTGAGCGCATCAACCCGACGGGCAAAAAACGCTTTCGTCAGGCTTTGCTGGAGAACGATTTTGACTATATCTTAACGGAAGGGGTCAATCAAGAGGAAAAAGGGGTTCACGTTTTAGACGTCAACGTCGGTCTTCCCGAAATTGATGAAGTTTCGATGCTTCCGAGAGCGGTTTGCGAATTGCAAGCGGTTACCGATCTTCCGTTGCAGATTGACACCTCCAACGTTGCCGCGATGGAAGAAGCACTTCGCCGATACAACGGAAAAGCGATGATCAATTCGGTTACCGGAAAAGCGGAGAGTATGAAACAAATTTTCCCGCTTGTCAAAAAATACGGCGGCGTTGTCGTGGCTTTAACGCTCGATGACAACGGCATTCCGAATACCGCCGAAGGAAGATGGAACATCGCTCAAACGATTCTGAAAACCGCCGCAGAATATGGAATTTCCAAAAAGAATATCATCTTCGATCCCTTGGCAATGACGATCAGTGCTGATCACAAGGGCGCGATCGTGACGCTGAGTGCTTTGAAAATGATTCGAGAGCAGCTTTCCTGCCACACGGTTCTGGGCGTTTCCAACGTGTCCTTCGGTCTTCCCACCCGTGATGCGATCAACGGGACCTATTTTGTCTTGGCGCTTGAAAACGGCCTTTCTGCCGCCATTATGAATCCTTTTTCGCAGGATATGATGAAGGCATACTATGCTTTCCGTGCGTTGAAGGGGCTGGACGAAAACTGTTCGGATTATATTGCCGCGTCTTCACAATTTGTAACACACACGCAAAGTGCTGTGCCGATGCAAGAAAAAAGTGCAAAGTCGAGTGGTTCGTTGCTTCAACTTGCCATTGAAAAGGGCTTGAAAGAAAAGGCCGCCGATTTAACGTCGGAACTGTTACAAAAGACAGAACCGCTTTCGATTGTCAACGATGAAATCATTCCTGCGCTCAATACCGTAGGAAAGAACTTTGAGAAGAAAACGGTGTATTTACCCCAACTTTTAATGAGTGCAGAAGCCGCCAAAGCGGCGTTTGAAATCATCAAGAAATCGATGGCAGACCATCAAAAACAGGAGAAAAAAGGCGTTGTGGTGATTGCCACGGTTCACGGGGACATCCACGACATCGGAAAAAACATTCTCAAGCTCTTGCTTGAAAACTACGGCTTTGACGTGGTCGATTTGGGAAAAGACGTGCCCCCTGAAACAGTCGTGGAAAAAGTGGTGGAATTGCACGCCCCGCTGGTCGGCCTGAGCGCTCTGATGACCACGACCGTGCCTGCGATGGAAAAGACCATCTGGCAGTTGAAAATTTCCGCTCCGTGGTGTAAAACCGTTGTGGGCGGTGCCGTCCTTACCCAGCAGTACGCCGACAAGATCGGTGCGGACAAGTACGCAAAGGATGCGATGGAAGGCGTGCGCTATGCCCAGTCGCTCGGATTATCCTAAGAAATTAACAAAGAAAAAACACTTAATTTTTTTAAGTGTTTTTTCTTGTCATAAATCGAGAATTATGATATATTAATAGAAAAGCATAATAGGAGTAGAAAGAATGTCAAAACTGACCACTCAAATCAAGCATTCCATCGACGCCACTATTCCGGACAAGGAAGAATTAACACACGGACTGCATCCGAAAATCGATTACGCCTTGCTCATTTTACGTAACGTTTTTGTTGGGATGGCAGTTATTGTGTTTTTGCTTTCCTTTTTCCTTTCGGATTGGTATCACCTTTTAACTGCGATTGCTTATTTTTTGGGAGCCGGCTCTTATTTCTTTGAATGTCTTGCCATCACCGACTGCTTCCAAACCAAAGTTCCGCATACGGAAATGTTTATGATTTACTGCTTCGGTCCGCTTTACATTTTAATGGGGCTTCGTTACTTTTATCTTCACCTGTAATGAATCTTCGTAAGATAGGGCATATATTCCTCCCATCGGTGTTTTCGAATGGGCATCATCGGATGAATCGGGTCGGAAAATAAGAGAACCAGAGCCGGACGGATGCCGTTGTGATCGTCCGTAAAGTAAAATCCTTGGCATTTTCCTTCGCGAATGAGGCGTTTTGCCGTAGCATGATAAGAAAAATAGGGCATACAAACTCCTTTTCTTTTTAGTATTTAAAATTTTGCAAATATCATTCTGAATTTTGGGTACAATAGCCAAAAAGAAAAGGAGAATGATTATGATCGAACAAGATACCATCAAGCTTTTGCGAGAGTGTGATTCCGGTGTGAAAATGGGCGTATCTTCTATTGACGATGTGCTCAAATACGTCAAATCCGATGAATTGGAGCGGGATTTGGTGCAGTGTAAGGACGAGCACCAAAAACTGGATCACGACCTGCAAGCAGCCCTCGATCGCTTTGGCGATGACGGCAAGGAGCCCAATCCCGTAGCAAAGGGAATGAGCTGGATGAAAACCAACGTGATGCTGGCGATGCACGAATCCGACCACACCATCGCAGACCTGATGACCGACGGATGCAATATGGGCGTCAAAAGCTTAAGCCGTTATTTGAATCAGTATAAGGCGGCGTCGGAAGAGGCAAAAGACATCTGCAAGCGACTGATCCAAATCGAGGATCGACTGGCGCAGCAGATGCGCGCGTTCCTTTAATTGTAACCATCGAATCAAAATCAAAAAAGACGTGCTGTGCACGTCTTTTTTTCTGTTCTGAATTTAAATTCGTTTTCATTATGGGTCTTGATCTTCATTGTATCAAATGACAAAGCAAAAGGATTTTTGAAATCCGATTGAGAAAAGTGCAGACCAAATTCGCCCTTTTTCCTTGTGTTTTTTTCTCTTTTATGTTAGGATAAGTGTAGTTTAAACGAAGGGGGGATCGGTGATGGCTTATTATCGCTCCTATGCCAAGATCAATTTGAATGCGATCGAACAAAATTTGATTTGTTTGCAACAAAAATTGCATCACGGCGTCAAAAGTATGGCGGTGGTAAAAGCAGATGCTTACGGTCACGGCGCTCTGCCGGTTGCTCGAAAGCTGGAAAAGCGCGTGGATTACTTCGGGGTTGCCACGCTCGATGAGGCGATCGTGCTTCGCGACGGCGGCATTCAAAAGCCGATTTTGATTTTGTCTTATACCCATCCGTCCTTCTATGAAGTGTTGATCGACCACGAAATTACGGCAACCGTATGGGATTTGTCTGAGGCAACGCGCCTTTCAGCGCAGGCAAAAAAATCGGGAAAGATTGCAAAAGTTCATATTGCTGTGGATACGGGAATGGGAAGAATCGGCGTTGTTGCCGATGAAAACGCAGCCGAGTGCATCGCCGAAATTGCCCGCCTTCCGTTTTTGGAGGTAGAAGGAATCTTCAGCCACTTGGCTTGCGCTGATTGCTTGGATAAAACGGATGCCAATGAGCAAATTGCGTTTTTCGATCGGCTTTTGTCCGATTTGGAAGCAAAGGGGATTTCCATTCCGATCCGCCACGTTTGCAACAGTGCCGCTTCCATGGAAATGGAACCGCAGTACGATATGTGTCGGCTTGGCATCGCGCTCTACGGCTTGTATCCCTCTGACGAGGTTTCCCGAGATTCGGTTTTGCTTACTCCTGCAATGGAAGTTTTCAGCCACGTGATCGGTGTCAAAAAAGTGCCAAAGGGAAGCGGTATCGGATACGGGCATATCTACCGCGCGCCGGAGGAAAAGGTCATTGCAACGGTATCGATCGGGTATGCAGACGGCTTTCGTCGCTGCCTGACCGGTTCGGGCTTTGTTTTGATCCGCGGAAAAAAAGCACCGGTTGTAGGAAGAGTCTGTATGGATCAGATTATGGTAGACGTGACCGGGATTGAAGGAGTCGCGGTGGAAGATCGAGTGACGGTATTGGGCACCGATGGCGAAAATACGATTTCGGCAGAAACGCTGGGAGAGCTTTCTTGCAGCTTTCACTACGAGGTGCTTTGCTCGTTTTCTCCGCGCGTTGTGCGCGTTTATGAGGGAAAATAATTTTCTTACCACCCTTGACAAGCACACTTTTTATGTGTTATACTACTGGGGCGCTGAAAAGTGCCCATCTGCGGATTTAGCTCATTTGGTAGAGCGCGACCTTGCCAAGGTCGAGGTGGCGGGTTCGAGCCCCGTAATCCGCTCCATTGGCCTGGTAGTTCAGTTGGTTAGAACGCTAGCCTGTCACGCTAGAGGTCAGGGGTTCGAGCCCCCTTCAGGTCGCCAAAAGCCCCTGCATTAGGCAGGGGCTTTCTTTTTTGAAAAAAACGGAGGATAGGATCAATGAAGATCATTGCGCGCATCCGAACGGATTTTCCCACCAAGTTCGCCATTCCGCGCCAAAGCGGTATCCTTTCTACCTTGGAAAGTCGCATCGAATTTGAAGCAGAGTTTTCCAATCCGGATTATATTCGCGGAATTGAGGGATTTTCTCATCTTTGGCTTTTGTGGTGCTTCTCCGAAAACGAGGGGAAAGAAGCTTCGCCCACGGTTCGTCCTCCCCGATTGGGAGGAAACATGCGCGTCGGCGTGTTTGCGACCCGATCTCCCTTTCGCCCCAATCCCATCGGACTTTCTTCGGTAAAGCTGCTTCGCGTGGAAGAGGGAAAAAAGGGAAAGGTTTTGGTTGTCAGCGGTGCGGATCTGATGGACGGCACGCCCATCTATGACATCAAGCCCTATCTTGCTTTTTCCGATTCTCATCCGGAGGCGAGAGCACAGTTTCCCGACGAGCATCTTTCCGATACCCTTGACGTCAAGATGAACGAAAAAGACCTTGATTTGTTTCCCGAAGAAAAGAGGGAAGCGCTGCTTGAAATTCTGCGCCAAGATCCCCGTCCTTCTTATCAAAACGATCCGGAGCGCATCTACGGCTTTTTCTTTGCCGGATTCGAAATCCGCTTTCGGGTTGTAGAAAACACTCTTACCGTCGTATCGATCGAAGAAAACAAAAAATCCTGCTGAAATACTTCAGCAGGATTTTTGTTTATTGTAAGTTTTTCAGTTTTTCAACCAAATCGGTCTTTTCCCAAGGTGCGTTCAATTCTTCTCTTCCCATATGACCGTAGGAAGCAAAGGGTTTGTAGATAGGTCTGCGAAGATCGAGCGTGCGGATGATGCCTTGCGGGGTCAGATCCACGATCTCTTGGAGATATTTGGCAATGCGGTCATCGGAAACGGTTCCGGTTCCGAAGGTGTCAACCAGAACCGAAGTGGGTTTGGCAACGCCGATCGCATAGGAGAGTTGCACTTCACACTTTTTGGCAAGACCTGCGGCAACCACGTTTTTCGCCAAGTAACGTGCGGCGTAGGAAGCGCTTCTGTCAACCTTTGTGGGATCCTTTCCGGAGAAGGCGCCGCCGCCGTGACGGGAATATCCGCCGTAGGTGTCAACGATGATCTTTCTTCCGGTCAAACCACTGTCACCCTGCGGGCCGCCGACGACGAAACGGCCGGTGGGATTGACGAAAATCTTGGTGTTTTCATCGATCAGATTCGCAGGAATGGTGGGTAGAATGACGTGCTTGACAATGTCTTTTCGAATGGTTTCGGTATCGATTTCGGCACTGTGCTGAGAGGAAACCACGATGGCTTCGATGCGACGGGGCGTGCCGTCTTCATATTCGATTGTAACCTGCGTTTTTCCATCGGGACGCAGATAGGGGAGCACTCCGCTCTTTCTTGCGTTGGTCAGCGTCTTGGACAGCGCGTGAGAAAGAGAAATCGGCAGAGGCATCAATTCCGACGTTTCATCACAGGCAAAACCGAACATCATACCTTGGTCACCGGCGCCTTCCGCATCCACACCCATGGCAATGTCGGGGGACTGCTGATGAATGGAGCTGATGACAGCGCAGGTGTCGCAGTCAAAACCGAATTTAGCGCGGTCATAACCGATTTCTCGGATGGTTTCCCGTGCGATTTCCTGAAAATCAACGATGGCTTTGGTGGTGATTTCTCCCATGACCAAAACCAAACCGGTTGTAACAGCGGTCTCGCACGCAACACGCGCCTTCGGGTCGGATTTTAAAATTTCATCCAGAATGGCATCGGAAATCTGGTCGCAGATCTTATCGGGATGCCCTTCGGTAACAGATTCGGAGGTGAAAAATTGTTTCATGTCGTCAACCTCAATATATTTGCAATATTTGCATAATTCGCAGTTTTCTACATTATAACCGAATCTTCGATGAAAATCAATACATTTACCGGAATTTATCCGCATTTGTGAAGAGGATGTGAATTTAAGAAAAACAACTTTTTTGAGCCAAACAAAAAATGATCGGTGCCTTCGTATAAAGTGCCGAAAAATCAAAAAATGTTGACTGTAAGGAGCATTTGTGGTACAATATTTCAGATGATAATCGATATTTATGCGTATTTTTCTATTTGGTCGAAAAACTTCATCAAAAGGAGAATAACTTGGGACAGATCATTGTAGTAACCAGCTTGAAAGGCGGCGTAGGTAAGACGGTCTTTTCCGCCAGTCTTGCATATGAGTCAGCGCGTCAAGGGAAACGCATTCTTGCCGTCGATATGGACTTGGGAACGGGCGGCTTAGACATTGCCTTGGGACGGGAAGACAGCGTGCTTCCCACGTTTCTCGACGTGCTGCTTGGCACCACCAAACCCGAGGACGCACTCTTCCCCGGAGACGATGGTGTTTTCTTCCTTTCCGCACCGGTCTTTTTCAATGAAACCTGTCTTGACAGCGTGACCCAAGCCCGCTTTGATGAATTGCTTTCGTACTTAAAAGAAAACTTTGATTTGATTGTGTTTGATATGCCGGCAGGCGGCGGTGCCGCGTTCCGTTTTTTGGAGCAATGCCCTTTGGTGGATCTGACGATTTTGGTCACCACTTCTGCTCCTACGGCGATTCGTGCAGCAGAGCGCTGCGCCATGCGGCTCAAATCCCCCGAAAAGATTAAATTGCTTCTCAATTGCTTTCACGTAACCAGCCCGAAGGACAATTCGTTTCGGATCGTAGAGATCATTCACAGAACCAGTGTTCCCATCATCGGTGTGGTGCCGTTCGATGCAGGCGCAGAAAAAGCCCTTGCAAAAGGAGTCCCAAGTCGGAGGCCAAGCGGTCTTAGGAA
>JAZNNH010000006.1:0-2463 GCA_045580105.1 Eubacteriales bacterium
ACTGCGGATGGAGCAAGTGGCAGGATATTATACATGCAAAGAATGCGGACACCGATATGCACCGACATATAGAGCCGTTGCTATGGCTCCGCACATGGGCAGAACAAGATATATGCGTTGCCCTCAATGCGAAAAAAAGTCTTGGCAGAAAAAAATGTTAAGCAAGGATTAAACCAATTCCAATTTGTCGGTCTGTTTGATAAGAATATGCAAAAAACACCCTATGACTTTTTACGGTCATAGGGTTTCTTCATTTTTTCATTTGTCGTAAATGTGTCGTAAATCGGTTTTTGTAGGTTTGTAAAAACCCTGTAATACCGCTATTTTACGGCATTTTCTTAATCAAGGGGCTTCATCGTGGGGAACAAGAGAACGTCGCGGATGGAAGCGGAGTCGGTCAGGAGCATGACAAGACGGTCGACGCCAAAGCCGAGGCCACCCGTGGGGGGCATACCGTATTCCATTGCCGTGATATAGTCGTAGTCAACCTCAGCGCGCGTATCGGGTTCAGCGGCACGCTTTGCTTCGACCTGAGATTCGAAACGTTCTTTCTGGTCGATGGGGTCATTGAGCTCGGAGAAGGCATTGCCGAATTCCGTTGCGTTGATAAAATACTCAAAGCGCTCGGTAAAGCGGGGGTCGGCGGGTTTTCTCTTTGCCAGCGGGCTGTTTTCAACGGGATAATCGTAAATGAAGGTGGGCTGGATGAGCTTTTCTTCCACGTAGGCATCAAAGAACTCAATGAGAACCGTTCCGCAAGTGGCATCCTCGGGAACTTCGACGTGATGGGCTTTCGCACAGGCGCGTGCTTGCTCGTCAGTCTTCCAATCGTGATAATCAACACCGGCATATTTCTTGACAGCTTCGACCATGGTCATTCTTTCCCAGTGACCCATATCGATTTCTTTGCCTTGATAGGTAATCACGCGGCCGCCGCAGATCTTATCGGCAAGGGTTTTATACAACTCTTCCACCAAATCCATCATTCCGTGATAATCGGTGAATGCCTGATAGAGTTCAACGGTGGTAAATTCGGGATTGTGCTTGGTATCCATTCCTTCGTTACGGAAGATTCTGCCAACTTCATACACTCGATGCATACCACCCACGATCAAGCGCTTCAAATACAGTTCGGTTTCGATGCGCAGGTACATATCCATATCAAGGGTATTGTGATGGGTGGCAAAGCTTCTGGCAGCGGCACCGATTTCCATGGGAACGAGAATCGGAGTGTCAACTTCCAAAAAGCCGTTGCTATCCAGATAGGCGCGAATCTCTTTCAAAATGGCAGAGCGCTTATAGAACACGTCTTTTACCTCGGGGTTCACGATCAGGTCAACGTATCTTTGACGGTAACGCATATCGGTATTGGTCAGGCCGTGAAACTTCTCGGGCAAGGGAATGAGTGATTTGGAAAGAAGCGTGATGGAGGTGCAGTGTACGGATACTTCGCCGGTACGGGTGACAAAGACAAATCCCTCAACGCCGATGATGTCGCCGATGTCCCATTTTTTGAACGCGGCGTAGTCCTCTTCTCCAACGTCGTCGCGCTTCACGTAAAGCTGGATGTTGCCCTTTTCGTCGGCAAGATTGCAAAAAGATGCCTTACCCATAATACGGCGGCTGAGCATTCTACCGGCAATTTTAACCGTTCTTTCCTCCCCTTCCTGAAAGCTTGCTTTGATTTCCGAAGAGTAGGCATTGAAATCAAATTTGGTGATTTCAAAGGGGTTCTTGCCCTGTTTTTGCAATTCAAACAGTTTTTCGCGACGAATCGCTACCTGTTCACTGAAATTTTCTTCGCTTTGATTTTGTGCTTGGTTTTGTGCGTTCTGGTCCATAATGTTTCCTTTTTCGCTTTCGTTCGTTAAATTTATAAAATCTCAAGAATTTTCATTTTTACGGTACCACCGGGCGTTTCTGCAGAAATCTCCTCGCCTGCTTTTTTGCCGAGCAGAACCTTTCCGATGGGAGATTCGTCGCTGATTCTATTTTCCAGCGGGTCGGATTCGGTAGAACCTACGATGGTATAAACGATTTCTTCGTCAAATTCTTCATCGTAAACCTTGACGGAAGAACCCACACTGATTTTGTTCTTTTTTCCGTTGGTTTTGATGATCTCGACGTTTTCCAGCGTTTCTTCGAGCTCAGCGATGTGGCGTTCCACTTCCGCCTGCTCGTTCTTTGCTTCGTCGTATTCACTGTTTTCGGAAAGGTCGCCGAAAGCTTTTGCCTGTTTGAGTGCTTCCGCGATTTCCTTGCGTTTCACAACCTTCAGATATTCCAATTCTTCTTTGAGTTTTTGCAGACCTTCTGCCGTTACAAAAGTAGGTTTGGATGCCATGTTTGGTACTCTCTTTCTCTTTTTTTATGTATTTATTTGGGGTAATTTACGTATTTTAAGGGGTCGGTTCGAATCGAAGTGCCGAAGTCGGATCGTAGCCATGTCGTTCTGTGAGCCAA
>JAZNNH010000007.1:0-18611 GCA_045580105.1 Eubacteriales bacterium
TGAGATTGAATATTTGCTGCAGCTTGCGGCAGAACTGAAAGAAAAAAAGAAAAAGGGAATTGCTCACCGCCTCTGTGAAGGCAAGAACATTGCTCTTGTATTTGAAAAATCAAGCACGAGAACGCGTTGTGCCTTTGAAGTTGCAGGTGCTGATCTGGGAATGCATCCGGTCTATTTGGATCCGACCGGTTCTCAGCTTGGTAAAAAGGAAAGCATTGCCGATACCGCAAGAGTGCTTGGCAGAATGTTCGACGGAATCGAGTATCGTGGATTCGGTCAAGAAATTGTGGAAGAATTGGCGCATTTTGCAGGTGTTCCGGTTTGGAACGGCTTGACGAACGAATTTCATCCCACCCAGATTTTGGCTGATTTTCTGACCATTCGCGAGCATTTCGGCAAGCTGAAAGCCATAAAGCTGGTTTATATTGGCGACGCCCGTTACAATATGGGTAATTCCTTGATGATCGGTTGTGCCAAAATGGGTATGCACTTTGTTGCGTGCGCCCCGAAAAAATATTTCCCCGAAGAAGGATTGCGTGAACAGGCACTCAAAATTGCTTCGGAAACCGGTGCCAAAATTGAGTTTATCGAAGATCCGATTCAAGCTACCCGTGGCGCAGACGTCATTTATACCGACGTGTGGGTTTCGATGGGCGAGCCCGACAGCGTTTGGGAAGAGCGCATCCGCGAATTGACCCCGTACCGTGTCACCCGGAAACTGATGGAAAACGCAGGTGCTCAGTGCCGTTTTATGCATTGTCTTCCTGCATTCCACGATCTGAAAACAACAGTCGGTAAACAAATCTTCGAAAAATTCGGCATTGACTGTATGGAAGTGACCGACGAAGTCTTTGAAAGCGAGCAGTCCATCGTCTTTGATGAAGCAGAGAATCGTATGCACACCATCAAAGCCGTGATGGCAGCAACCTTGTGCGATTAAAATTATTGTGATATACTAAAAAAGCAAACTATCTCTTTTTCAGGAGGTTTAATATGAAAAGAAAAATCGGTACCAGTTGTGTGCAAGGCGGTTATCGTCCCGGAAACGGCGAACCCCGCCAAATCCCGATCATTCAAAGCACAACCTTTCGATATGAAACCGGCGAAGCTATGGGCAAGCTCTTTGATTTGGAGGCAAGCGGATATTTTTATTCCCGTCTTCAGAATCCGACTTGCGATTCCGTTGCCGCAAAAATCTGTGAGCTTGAGGGTGGTACGGCAGCGATGCTGACCTCCTCCGGTCAGGCAGCCAATTTCTTAGCAATTTTCAATCTTTGCAGCTGTGGCGATCATTTCATCTCCTGCGCATCCATTTACGGAGGAACCTTCAATCTCTTCTCCGTTACCCTCAAAAGAATGGGCATTGACGTAACCTTCGTTTCTCCCGATGCAACCGACGAAGAATTGGAAGCGGCCATTCGTCCCGAAACCAAAGCGGTTTTCGGCGAAACCATTGCCAACCCTGCGCTCAAAGTGCTCGATATTGAACGCTTTGCCGAATTTGCACACAAGCACGGTCTGCCTTTGATTGTTGATAACACATTTCCCACTCCCATTAACTGTCGTCCTTTTGAATGGGGTGCCGATATCGTGACCCATTCTACCACCAAATACATGGATGGTCACGGAAGTGCAGTGGGCGGTGCGATCATCGATTCCGGTAAGTTCGACTGGACTCGTTACCCTGATAAATTCCGCGGACTTTGCACACCCGACGAAAGCTATCACGGAATTACCTATACCGAGCGCTTCGGTATTGAAGGTGCATTCATTACCAAAGCGACCGCTCAGCTGATGCGTGATTTGGGAGTCACTCCTGCACCGATGAGTGCGTATTTACTCAATTTAGGACTCGAAAGTCTGCATGTTCGTATGAAACGTCATTGCGAAAATGCAATTACCATTGCCAAATACCTTGAGAAGCACGAAAAGATTTCTTGGGTCTACTGTCCCGCGCTGGAATCTTGCCCGGATTATGCTCTTGCACAAAAATATCTTCCAGGCGGCACTTGCGGTGTCATCAGTTTTGGGGTAAAAGGCGGAAGAGAAGCTGCCGGTGCTTTCATGGAAAAGCTTCAGATCATCGCCATCGAAACCCACGTTGCCGATGCCAGAAGCTGCTGCTTGCATCCGGCTACCACCACGCACCGTCAGCTCAGTGACGAAGAATTGATCGCTTGCGGCGTTTCTCCTGATCTGGTTCGTCTTTCCGTCGGTTTGGAAGATGCACAGGATCTGATTGAAGATATTGAAAGAGCACTCGAGAACGTTTAATACGGAGGTCTATTATGCCTATTAAAATTCCCAATGATCTTCCGGCCGTTCAAACTCTGGCAGATGAGAACATCTTTGCGATGACCGAAAAAAGAGCCATCACGCAGGATATTCGACCGCTTAAAATTCTGCTTTTGAATTTGATGCCGAAGAAAATCGATACGGAAACTCAGTTCTCAAGACTGCTTGGCAACACTCCTCTTCAAATTGAATTGACCTTGATCCGGACTGCTACCCATCTGTCGCAAAACACAGATCATCGACATCTGTTTTCGTTCTATAAAACCTTTGACGATATCAAGAATGAAAAATACGACGGTATGATTATCACCGGCGCTCCGGTTGAATTGCTGGAATTTGAAGAAGTTGATTATTGGCAGGAATTGTGCACGATCATGGAGTGGAGCAAAACCCACGTTCACAGTGCCATTCACATTTGCTGGGCAGCGCAGGCAGGGCTGTATTATCACTACGGCATCCAAAAAGAAAAAATGGATCGGAAGCTCTTTGGTGTTTATCCCCATCACTGCGATTATCCCCACTCGATGCTCCTGAGAGGTTTTGACCCCACATTTTACGTTCCTCATTCCCGCTACACCACAGTGAATCGGGAAGAGATTGAAAAAATTCCTGATTTAAAGGTACTGGCTTCTTCGAAAGAAGCTGGGATTCACATCGTTTCCACCAAGGGTGGAAGACAGTTCTTTATTATGGGGCACGGGGAATACGATCCCTTGACGCTGGATGCTGAGTATCGCAGAGATGTCGCCGAAGGACTGAATACCAAGCCACCGGCAAATTATTATGAAGATAACGACCCCAATAAAGATCCCATCGTTCGATGGAGGGCCCACGGAAGTTTGCTTTTTATCAATTGGCTGAACTATTTTGTATATCAGTCTACCCCTTATGATTTGGAATCCATAAAATGAAAACGGGACATATGTCCCGTTTTTTGTTGCAATTTCGAAAAGAATAGGGTATAATGTGAGAAGATTATTTTCTGGAGGAAAAATGAAAGAGAGTGAAAAAGCAAGTAAACTTTTTCAAAAAGGGAAGTGCAAAACCATCCTTTTCGGCGTTTTGTACCTGCTTTCTTTATGCGGTTTGATCGTTTCGTCCTATCACATCGTTTCCTATTTTATCGAGCGAACTGCGCAAATCGAAACCAAAAATCAAATGCTCGATGAAGCCATTCGCCCGATTGTTCCCACAAGCGAATCAAACGCGGCGTCCGAACCGCTTACAAGTGAAAAGACTTGGGAATCGGTCAATGATCAAAGCAAAAACGCCCCAATCCTAACTCCCGATATTTCGGTTGATTTTTCCCTCCTTGCAGCAAAATATCCCGACCTTGTCGGCTGGCTTTACATTCCCGGAGATCTCCTTTCCGACCCCGTGATGCAAAGTTCGGATAATGATTATTATCTTGATCGACTTCCCAGCGGAAAAAACAATTCGGCCGGTAGCTTATTTTTCGATTTTCGTGATTCTCCCACTCTTTCCGGATGGAATCACATTGTCTACGGACACAATATGAAAAACAAAACCATGTTCGGCTTTTTGCGCAATTACCGCTCATCCGAGTTCTTTTCCGAGCATCCTTACGTATTTTATTTTACTCCCGATTGCACTTGGCGCATTGAATTGTTTGCCGGCTTTTACACAACGAACGATTCCTTTGTGTATACCCGTCCGGACAGTGAAAAATCTCGTTTAGAATATCTTAAAAAAGCAAAACAAAAGTCTGCTTTTTCATCTGACGTGACCGTGCATGCAAACGATCCTATTCTCATTTTGTCCACCTGCGCAGGCGCCGCAGACTCCAACCAACGTTTTGTTGTGATGGGAAAGCCGGTTGCTCTTTCTTAAGTTTTTAAGCGAATCCATATGAATCTGATACCAAACGTGTAGGAGATCTTATGAAACGTTTTTTGAGTACATTTTTGATTCTGACCTTGTTTCTTTTTCTCACTGTTTCATGCAGTGAGGTCGCACCTATGACCTCTTTCCCTCAGAAAGATCAGCTTCGTCTGTCGTCGTTTGTCGGTGTTTGGACCAATAAAAACGAAGATCGTTACTATCGCTTTACCACCACCGGTCTTTGGTATTGCTACAACGGATCTGGGCAGGTGGAAGGCAGCGGCGAAGTGGAGTTTGACGGCAAAACCTTCAATCTGGTTGCCGACGATGGTCAAGTTGAGCGCTTCACCGTCGATCAAAACGCATTCAAGGATGATAACAACCAAACCTATCACCGCACGGATTCTCCCTCCTCGCTCATCACCTCAAGCGAATATGAAAACTTCTTTCATAGCTGGTATGAAGAATCCAATTTGGAAGGCAACGTCCTTACTTTGACCGATCCGGATCTTTGGGTTCTCATAAACAACAAAAACGAGATTCTTTTTGAAGGTACGTTCTACGCTTACGTGGAAGAGCCCGATTGTCTTTATCTCTATCACAAAAAAGACGGCTCGTTTTACGGCGAACTGTGTTTATCGGAAACCGGGCTTTCGTTAAAGCAAACGCAAAACAATCGCCTCATTCAAACCGAGTTTGCCACACAAGAAAACTCCACCGTTCGCCATATTTACTTTAAAGACAAGGGTGTTGAATGTAATTATGACCTCGATTCCGGTTTCCGTCTTTTGCGAAACGGCGGCGCGGCCTACAACGACGAGCACGATTACAAGAAAATGCCGGTAACTTGCAGCATTGTAACGGAGCACGACGAACTTGACGAGAACGGTCTTCGCGATTTGCAAATTTCCGTCATCTACAATTTCAAGCGAACCGATTTGCCGTATCTTGACGGCGGCAGATTATATAATTCCGTTCGTTTCTCTCAGTATGACTACTACACCGGTCAGCTGTTTGATTTCAATGACACAACGGTCAATGAAAATCACGTTTTGACTTGGGTAACCGAACACGACGGCATCTCCTATCAGATTGAATGTGAATTTTCCTGTGTTTGGGAGTATTTTCAGTCGGACGAACTTTTAGGACAGTTTAAAGGAACGTATCGTTTTACGATGCCAAAGGACTATGACGGATTTGTCATTTGTCTGCGTCCTGTTTTCAACTCGTATTCCGCACAGGTTTCTTCCTCAACAACACCGGTTGTAGGCACCTTTATGATGGAGGATCTGGGCGAGGATATGCAAAAGTCGATCTTCTGCCGTATCCCGAAATTTGCCCCACAGCAAAACATACAATGATATAAAATGCAAAACGGATGGGGCTTTCCATTTGTTTTGCATTTTTTCTCGTGCAAATCTTCACACGATTTTCACGAACGTCTTTTATAATGAAGCAGAAAGGAGAGTACGATGAAAATTTTAATTGTCGACGATGAAACTAAAATTCGCGCGATCATCCGAAAATATGCAGAGTTTGAAGGGTTCGAAGTAGAAGAGGCCTCGGACGGGATGCAAGCGGTGACTCTTTGTGCTCTCCACAACTTCGATCTTGTCATTATGGACGTTATGATGCCGGAATTAGACGGTTTTTCCGCCGTTCGAAAAATTCGAAGCAAAAGTGACGTTCCCGTTCTGATGCTCTCCGCGAGAGGGGAAGAATACGACAAAATCCACGGTTTTGAATTGGGAATCGATGATTATGTAGTCAAACCCTTTTCTCCGAAGGAATTGATGCTGCGTGTGGCAGCCATTCTCAATCGAACCAAGCCGAAAAAAACAAATTCCGATCAAATCTTTTCACACGATGGACTTGTCGCAGACTTTGCGGCACGGATCGTTACCATTGACGGGGAAAGGGTAGACCTTTCTCCGAAAGAATATGAGCTTTTGTTTTATTTGATTAAGAACAAAAATCTTGCCCTCAGCCGCGAAAAATTAATTTGCGACATTTGGGGCTATGATTTTTACGGCGACGATCGAACGCTGGACACCCATATCAAGCTCCTCAGAAAGAGTCTGGGGCGTTTTGCGGGTATGATCGTAACGCTTCGTGGAGTGGGGTATCGCTTTGAAGTGTAGATACGGAATTAAAGAAAAACTTCTTCTTTCCTTTTTGCTTTTCTCGGTACTGATCGTTGCACTTTTGTGGATTTTGCAGGTTGTCTTTCTGGATGATGTATATCGCCAAACCAAAATCCGTTCCGTGCGTTCCGCCGCTGAAAAATTATATGGAATCAGCGACACCGATCTACAGGAATTTGTCTTGGAACAAGCCAAAGAAAACGGTGTCTGTATCAACATCTTCGATTCTGATATGAATAAAGTTGCAGGGGAGCACGCAGGCGGTCAGTGCGTCGTTCATAATATTTCCAGAACCACTTGCTCTCTCTTTTTTGAAAAGACGAAAGAATTTGAACAAAGCCGCTTTGAAAGCTACCTGCCGGCAAATGAAATTGCCAGAATTCTGCGAAAGCACGATATTTCCAAGGATTTCTTCTATAACTTCTTCGGGTCTGATCCGGATGATGCCATGATCTATCAAACCGAAGAAACGCACGACTGTGTTCTGTTATGCCAAGTCTATTCAAACGATGACGGACAAGAACGCTTTGTTCTGCTGTCTGCCATCATCGTTCCGGTTGACTCTACGGTTTTAACCATACGGATCGAATTGATTCTCATCAGTATCGTACTGGTTTTGGTTTCAATCTTTATGGCATACCTTCTTTCCCGCGCCATTTCAACCCCTCTTGTTACGTTAAATCGCGCATCGAAAACTCTGCCGGAAGGACGTTTTGAAAGCGGTGGAATTACCGGGTATTTAGAGGTAGAAGAACTTTCGCAAACCCTTTCCAGTGCGGCAGAGGAAATCTCAAAGGTGGAACGTCTTCGTCAGGAACTGGTCGCCAACGTATCCCACGACTTAAGGACTCCTCTGACTTTAATATCCAGCTACAGCGAAGCGATGCGAGATTTGCCGGGGGAAAATACACCGGAAAATCTCCAGATCATCATTGATGAAACCCATCGTCTTTCCGAGCTTGTTTCCGATCTTTTGGATCTGTCGAAGATGGAAGCCGGAATGGATCAATTGAAATCAGAACCCATTGATATGGTTTCTTTTGTTCGCGATATTTGCAATCGATATGAAAAAATGACCGGATTTAAGGGGTACAACCTTCACCTGTCCTGCTCTTTGAAGACCGCTCCCGTTTTGGCAGACCCTGTAAAAATGAAGCAGGTTGTCTACAATCTGATCAATAACGCCATTCATTACTGTGGCACGGATCGTTTCATTGGAGTTCGAGTATCCCAATTGGAGAAAAACGTGCTACTTGAAGTCATTGACCACGGGCAGGGGATTGAGGAAGAAAAACTCAATGAAATCTGGGATCGCTATTACCGAGTAGATCAAAACCACAAGAGCGCTTCGGTCGGCACAGGGCTTGGGCTTTCCATCGTCAAAAAGATTTTAACGCTTCACGGCGCAAGATTCGGAGTAGAGAGCAAAGTGGGCTTCGGAAGCCGTTTTTGGTTCACGCTCCCGATGCAAAAATAATGAATTTTTCAAGGTGCAGTCAAAGTTTATTTGACTGCACCTCATCTTTTTTACAGAAAAAATTGCATTTTGTTTTGTCTTGTTTTCCTTTGTCGAATGTTGACTTTTCAACATCTGTATGCTATACTGATCTGGAGTGTTTACCATCAAGGAGGGCGAGATTTCGATGAGTCAAAAAATCAAGAAACAACGCGGCGATCGAAAAGATGCAACGTGGATTCGTGACGCCGATCCTCTGCATTCCTTTATGCCGTATCTGCTTTTAGGCAGAACGGATAACGAAGCGCTTTTGAACGACGAGGTTGATATCACAAACGTTATCAAATACCTCGAAAAAAAGAACAGCGAACAACCGGATTTTAAATATACCATTTTTCACGTCGTCCTTGCCGCCATTGCCAAAACCATTTATCTGCGCCCTGCAATGAATCGTTTTTTGCAAGGACACCGACTTTATCAGCGCGATCACATTTCCTTTTCCTTTGTTGTCAAGCGAGCGTTTTCCGACCATGCCTCGGAAGCGCTTGTGATTATGAAAATGGACACGGAAAGTGACGTTTCTCCCTTAGAACAGATTTATTCCCGAGTCAAAAAAGAAATAAACTACGTCAGAAAAGAAAATAAAACGGACGACACTACAAATTTTATCTCCATTCTGAATAAAATTCCAAGACCCCTTCTTCGCCTTGTTGCGAAATTCTTATTCTTCTTAGAATATCACGGAAAAACCCCTGCGGCTTTGGAAAAAATGGATCCTTATCACGCAACCTGCTTTGTTTCCAACCTCGGAAGCATCAAAATGACCGCATCCTACCACCACTTAATTGATTGGGGAACCAACTCATTCTTTGTGATCATCGGAGAAAAGAAGTGGCAACCCGTTTTCAAGCAAGACGGAAGCTACGAAATGAAAGAACTGCTTCCGCTTGGCTTTACCATTGATGAAAGAATTGCCGATGGATTTTATTTTGCCAACAGCATCAAAATTTTGAGAAACATTTTGCAGCATCCCGAAATCTTAGATCTTCCGATTCAAACCCCGATAGATGATATAAATTGACAAGTTGAAGGAGATAGTATGGAAGAAATCAAAGCACCTTGGCTTTCCAGTTATGGAGATGTTAAGTTTCATTTGGACTATCCGACCGGCTCGATGTGTGATGCCGTGTATGAAACTGCAGAAAAATATCCCGACGTTGCCGCACTTTCCTTTATGGGAAAGAAAACCACGTTCACACAGCTTCAGGATGCCATCAAACTTTGTGCAAAAGCGTTTGCTTCGATTGGAATTTGCGAGGGAGACAGAGTTTGTCTTTGTATGCCCAACGTTCCGCAAACCGTTTTTGCCCTTTATGCGCTCAACCAAATCGGTGCCATCGCTACGATGATCCATCCTCTTTCTGCAGAAGGAGAAATCGTCTTCTACTTGAAAGAGGCAGAGTGCAACGTGGTTGTGACCTTGGATCAGTTCTACGGCAAGTTTGTTAACGTTCAAAAACAGATTTCCATCCAAAAGCTCATTGTTGCCAGCGTTGCCGACGCTCTTTCTCCGGTTAAAAGCATCGGTTACCGTTTGACGCAGGGAAGAAAGATCCCGAAAGTTCCGAATGCCGACAACGTCATTTTGTGGAACGATTTGATGGATTCCGCCAAAGCGTATCACGGCAAATTTATTGTCAAAAAGAATGCAAACGATCCCGCCGTTATTTTGTTTTCCGGCGGCACTACCGGTGTTACCAAAGGAATTTTGCTTACGAACCTCAATTTTAACGCGCTGGCTCTCCAAACCATTCATATGTGCTATTACCCGGTAGTCGGCAAGAAAATGCTTGCCGCTATGCCGATGTTTCACGGTTTTGGACTGGGCGTTTGTGTGCATACTATGATGGTAGCGGGCGGAACTTCCATTTTGGTACCCCGTTTTACCCCCAAGGAATATGCAAAACTTATCATCAAGGAAAAACCCAATTACATTGCCGGCGTTCCCACACTTTTTGAAACCATCACCAGAAACAGCGATTTGGACGGCAAAAAACTGGACTTCTTGATGGGTGTATTTTCCGGCGGCGACAGTCTTTCCATCGAACTGAAAAAGAAGTTTGACTGCTTTTTAGCGTCTCACGGCGCATCGGTCCGCATCCGCGAAGGTTACGGAACGACTGAATGTGTCACGGCAAGCTGTCTGACTCCTTATAACATCGAGGTCGAGGGAAGCATCGGTCTGCCGTATCCCGATACTTATTATCAAATTTGCAAAGTGGGTACCACCGAGGAAGCCCCCATCGGAGAAGATGGCGAAATCTGTCTGACCGGTCCTACCGTTATGATGGGATATTTGAACCACCCGCAGGAAAATGCAGATACTCTCCGCGTTCATGAAGACGGAAGAGTCTGGCTTCATACCGGCGACTTGGGCTATATGAATGAAAAGGGCTTTGTTTTCTTCAAACAGCGGATCAAACGCATGATTATCACCTCGGGCTATAACGTATATCCCTCCCAGCTTGAAAACATTATTGACAGTCACAAGGACGTTCAAATGAGCTGTGTGATTGGGGTAAAAGACCCGATCAAAATGCAGAAAATCAAAGCGTTCGTTATGCTTCAGGATGGGGTGGAACCCACGAAGGAAGTGCTGGAATCTCTTCGTGAGCATTGTCGGAAGAACATTGCAAGATATGCAATGCCGTATGATATTGAAATTCGCAAAACTCTGCCTAAAACACTTGTCGGAAAAGTTGCCTACACCGTTTTGGAGCAAGAGGAAGCAAAAAAACAAGCAAAAGAAAATTAAAGGTGCGCTATGTTAGAACTACAAAACATTTGCTTTTCCGTAGATCTGCCGGAAGGCAAGAAAGAGATCTTAAAAGACGTCTGTCTTACCATCGGTGACGGATTTACTGCATTGACCGGCCCCAACGGCGGCGGAAAATCCACTTTGGCTAAAATCATTGCCGGAATCTATCAGCCGACTTCCGGAAAAATCATTTTGGACGGCGAAGACATTACCAACCTTTCCATTCCCGAACGCGCCGCACGCGGAATCAGCTTTGCATTCCAGCAGCCGGTTCGTTTCAAGGGAATTTCGGTGATGGATTTGATTCGTTTAGCTTCCGGTAAAGATATCGGCATCAGTCAAGCTTGCGAATATCTTTCCCACGTTGGACTTTGTGCCAGAGAATACATTGACCGCGAAGTGAACGCATCCCTTTCCGGTGGCGAATTAAAGCGCATCGAGATTGCGCAGATCATCGCAAGAGGAACAAAGTTTTCCATTTTTGACGAGCCGGAGGCAGGAATTGACCTTTGGAGCTTTCAGAATCTGATTCAGGTCTTCGAACGTCTTCGCAAAACCGTCAAAGGTACCATTTTGATTATTTCCCATCAAGAGCGAATTCTGAACATTGCCGACCGTGTTGTCGTCGTAGCCGACGGCGGCATCTCCAAAGAGGGAACTCGTGAAGAAATTCTTCCCGCCCTCTTGGGAAGAAACGACGTTTGCTCTGTTTTGACGGAAAAGATTTAAGGAGGAAGCCATGGATCTGATTGAAAAGAATCTGTTACAAGAAATTGCTTCTCTTCACAAAATTCCCACCGGAGCATACAATATCCGCAAGAACGGAGAGAGTGCGGGAAGAAATTCAACCGAGCACATTCAAATCACCCCGAAAGAAGGCAAAAGCGGTATCGACATCACCATTTTACCGGGCACCAAAAACGAATCGGTTCATATTCCCGTTGTTTTGACCCAAAGCGGCTTTCAAGATACCGTTTACAATGATTTTTATATCGGGCAGGACTGCGACGTAACCATCATCGCCGGTTGCGGCATTCATAATAGCGGCTGTGAAACTTCCAAACACGATGGCATTCATTCCTTCCACGTCGGAAAAGGCGCCGTGGTACGTTATGTAGAAAAGCATTACGGACAAGGGGAAGGCAAGGGGGAAAAGGTTATGAATCCCGAAACCGTTGTCGAACTGGAAGAGGGCGCGACCATGGAAATGGAAACCACCCAAATCGGCGGTGTGGATTCTACCGAAAGAAAAACCTATGCTAAGGTCGGCAAGGACGCGACTCTCATCATCCGCGAAAAGATCTTGACGGAAAATAAACAGCTTGCCAAAACCGATTTCACCGTTGATTTGAACGGGGAAAATTCTTCTGCAAACGTCATTTCCAGATCCGTTGCAAAAGATGCTTCGTATCAAGAATTCGTCTCTCGCATCAACGGTAACAATCTCTGTTCGGGACATACTGAGTGCGATGCAATCATTATGGATCAAGCCAAGGTTGTTGCCATTCCCGAGGTTGCAGCAAACAACATCAACGCTTCTTTGATTCACGAAGCCGCAATCGGAAAAATTGCCGGTGAACAGATGATCAAGCTCATGACACTCGGACTTTCCGAGCAAGAGGCAGAAGAGCAAATCATCGCCGGATTCTTAAAGTAATATTGCTTCTTTTTTCACAGATAAAACAGGACTCCCGCCGAATCGGTGGGAGTCCTGTTTTATCTGTTATGAATCTTAAAATCCGTCTTGATAAGAACAGCGTTTTTTGCTATAATAAAAAAAGAAAAGAATGGAGGTCGTTATGGAAGAATATTATGATTGCCCCAAATTGACGCCGAAAAAATGGATTGAAAACTTTTGGTATTATTATAAATGGTTTTTCCTTCTTGGTGTTGTGGTTGTAACGTTCGTGACCATTTGCACCGTTCAGTATTTTACAAAGGATGATGCAGATTGCGGTATCTTGATCGTATCAAAAGAAACCGTAAAAGGCGCCACCTGCAAAAACATCGTTACCACTGCCGAGAAAATGGCCCTTGACGTCAACGAAGACGGCAAGGTCAGCGTGATCATCAACGCCATCACCCTTCATTCCGGTCTTTCCATTTTAGACCGTGGGGAAAGGGAACAGGCAAGAGAAGATTATAAACGCTATTCGGACGAAATTTTGGCAGGAGAATCTTGCATCTTGATTTTGGATGAATATTATTTTCTCTCCCTTGCAGAAAACGGAAATCTTGTCAATCTCCACGCGATCTTTCCCGAACTTCCGAAAGAAGCGCTAAACGAATACGGAATTCGCTTAAAGGATACCGCGCTGTATTCTCTTGACGGCTTTTCCGAGCTATCCGGCGATATGATCCTTTGTCTGAAATTTGCCCCCGTACTTTCCGATATGGGTGAAGAAGAGCGGGTCAATACCGAGATCGCAAACGAAGAAACCTTCCGTTCTTTGTACAAAGGAGTCCTTGCGTAACGCGTTTTTTTCAGCAGCTGCACTCCGTCCAACGCACGAGAATCGTGTCATCCCCGATGCGTTCGATATCGCGCCAAGGGATGCGACAATTTTTGCGGATATCACGACGAAAAAATTCCCAAAGATCGATTTTTCTGGGAACGATAATGGCAGTGATACATCCCATGCAAAGATCCATTTCCACGTCGCAAACGACACCCATTCTCCGTCCGTCGCACAGATTAATTACTTCCAGTTTCTTTAAATCAGATAGCGTGCAAACGCCTTTGACCTGACTCATAAAACCCCTCCTCATTTGATATTATATTTTACGCATATGGGAGAAAAATATGCCATTTGACGCCTTTCTGATCCACGCGCTGACGAGCGAACTTTCCAATCGACTGGTTGGGCTTAAAGTCGATAAAATCTGTCAACCTGAGCGCGATGAAGTGGATCTTCTCTTTCACATCAAGCCGCGAAGCCGTTTGGTAATCAACTGCACCGCCGCAACCCCATATATGGCGCTGTCCGACCAAACGCGAGAAAACCCCGCCGTACCGCCGATGATGTGTATGCTTTTAAGAAAGCACCTTTCCCGCGCAAAGATCACCGCCATTGAACAGATGGGATTTGACCGAATCATTCGCATCACCTTTGACAGCGGCGATGAAATGGGATTTCGAAAGAGCAAATACCTTTACTGTGAAATGATGGGTCGTGGCTCGAACCTTATTTTTACAGATGAAAATCATAAAATTTTGTCTGCTTTTCGGCAAAATGATATCACCACAAAATTTGCACGCATCGTTATGGTTGGTTTTCCTTATCAAGAAATGCCGACGCAAGGCAAAATCGACCCGATGACTTGTTCGAAAGATACCTTTTATCAATGCTTTGCCGATCTGCCGCAAGATAGCCGCGCAGACCTTGTATTTCAAAAACAGTTTTGCGGTTTTGGAAAGCTTACGGCAAGAGAGGTTGTGTATTTAGCCGCAAACGATCCCGAGGCAAAGCTTTCCCACCTTGATTTGGACGCACTTTGGCACGCGTTCCAAACTCTAATGGATCTTGTCAAATCCAATGAGTATGCCCCGAGTTTGATTTATGAATCACATCAAGCGTATTTGGCAGGGGAAAGCCCCATTGAATTTTCCTTCACCAAAATAAATCAATATCCCGATTCGTTTTACGTTCATCCCTGCGAAAGCGTTTCGGAATGTATCGAAACCTATTATCTACAGCGCAACCAGACGGAACGCCATAAACAGCATTACAATGACATTGCTCAAATTCTGAAAAATTGCAAAAGCAGATTAGAGAAAAAAATTAGCGCACAGATCCTGCAATTGGAAGAAGCGAGCGATGCTCAGTATTCCAAACAATGCGGCGACCTTGTGATGCAGGAGCTGTATCGCATTAAGCGCGGAGATTTATTTGTCATCGCCAACGACTATGAAACGATGCAAGAGGTGAGAATCGAGCTTGACCCGATGCTGACTCCCAGCCAAAACGCGATGCAATACTATAAGCAGTATAACAAGAAAAAAACTGCCGCTCAAAAAATGCAGGAACAAATTGAAATTGCGCGCGCCGAATTGCGCTATGCAGAAAGCGTCCTCGCAACGCTTCAAACCGCAACAACGGCAAATGACCTGCAGGAGATCCGCGAAGAGCTTTCTCGTTGGAATTACGGAAAGAGATTGATTTCGGGGCTCAAAAAATCCCAAAAGCGCATCGTCAAAGCCAAGCCCTACGAAGGAACGACCGCCGGCGGCTTTGCGTTTTATATCGGTATGAACAATCTTCAAAACGATACGGTTTCCACGCATCTTGCCCAGCCCGATGATATGTGGTTTCACGTCAAAAACTATCACGGAAGCCACGTTTTGCTCAAAGCAAAAAACGGAACCGATTTTCCCGATGCTGATTTGGAAGAAGCAGCGGGTTATGCCGCATTTTATTCTGAGGTTGGTAGCTCTGACAAAGTAGAAGTCGATTTCACCAAAGCTAAATTTGTCAAAAAGCCAAACGGCTCCAAGCCCGGTTTTATCACCTATAAAAACCATAGCACGGCGCTCGTCACGCCGAAAAAAGCAAATTAATACTTGTTTTTTTTGCAAAAATGTATTAGAATAGATAGGATGACAAGGAGGTGCGTCGATGCGTGTTTTAAGTTCTTCTTCCGAACAGGAGACGGTGATGCTCGGTCGCACGTTTGCGCTTTCCTGTCAACCGAACGATTTTGTTGCCCTGTTTGGTGATATGGGCAGCGGAAAGACCGTTTTTATGCGCGGTTTTGTGTCAAAACTGATTCCCGAAGCCCGTGTTTCCAGTCCAACCTACGCCATTTTAAACGTGTATGAGGGCAAGCATTGTCAGATCAATCATTTTGATATGTATCGCATCACGTCCGAGGACGACCTGTATTCCACCGGCTATGAAGAAATCATACAAAACGGAATCACAGTTTGCGAATGGAGTGAAAATATTTTAGATTTTCTTCCTGACGTGTATTGGAAAATCACCTTTCGCAAAACAGGCGAGTGTGGTCGCGAGCTTCTCGTGGAAAGGATCGGAGAATGATTTGTCTTGGTATCGATACTTCTGCTAAAACCTGCAGCGCGGCGTTATACTCTGACACCCTTCTTGCCGAAAAGACAATAAAAGACGGTCCGACTCACAGCTACACTCTGTTACCCGCCGTCAAAGAGATTTTGGAGATTGCAAAGCTTTCCTTGTCGCAAATCGGTCTGATTGCGGTTGCCGCAGGGCCCGGCTCTTTTACCGGCCTTCGAATCGGAATTTCCACGGCAAAAGGTCTTAGCTTTGCCGATCAAATTCCCTGTGCCGCCGTTTCTACCTTAGAAGGACTGGCGATGAACGCGTTTGAGTCGGAAGGCGCGCTTGTGTGTCCTGTTATGGATGCCAGAAGAGGGGAGTTTTACAACGCCTTGTTTCGCATTGAAAACTCCGTTCCCGTCAGAATAACACCCGACCGCGCAATCGCCGGCATCGATTTAGCAAAAGAACTGGAAGGCGAAGCCAATCTCGTTGTCCTTGGTGACGGCGCAGAAAAATTTTTGGAACAAAATCCTATCTTTTCACCGCATCTTTCCCCGGAATCCATTCGGTATCAAAGCGCACTAAGCGTTGCTAAGGTAGGACTTGGTATGGCAGCGATGGGTCAAACGATCGCTTGTGAACAACTTTCCCCAACCTACCTTCGCTTGCCGCAGGCACAGCGCGAGTGGTTGGAAAAAAATCAGAACCAAAAATAAGGAGAATACAATGATTGCACTTGGATCCGATCATGCAGGAGATGAATTGAAACAGCACGTCAAAAAACACTTTGACGAGCTCGGGATTGAATACATTGATTTCGGATTTGTCGAACTCAAACGCGACGACGACTATCCGGTCATTGCAAAAAAAGTTGCTGCATACGTGCAAAGCGGTAAAGCGGAAAAAGGAATGCTCTTTTGCGGAACCGGTATCGGTATGAGTATGTGTGCGAATAAATTTTCCGGCATTCGCGCCGTGGTTGCATCCGATATTTTTTCCGTTCGTCACTCCCGTCTTCACAACGACGCCAACATTCTTTGCCTCGGCGCCAGAGTCATGGCAAGAGGTCTTGCTTGCGAGTTGACCGACGTCTTTTTGAACACCGAATTTGAAGGTGGCAGACACGCCGTTCGCGTCGCTATGTTCGAAGAAAAATAATCTTTCATTTCATTCTGTTGAATGAGTAAAACACCAGTTTGCAGGATGCAAAAGAAGACCGCGCTATCCGGGGAGGTAGCGGCACCTTGAACCCTCAATCCGCTATAGTGGGGGAGAATTCCCTTTTAAGGAAAGCGATCGTGTTTTTTGGTCTTTTTGAAAATGCGTTGAGAATTGGGTCTTGTGCAATCAGATGCTGTGAATCATGTCAGGTGGGGAACCAAGCAGCATTAAGCGGATTTTCTGATGTGCCACGAGGTTGCCTGATTTGAGCAAATTCAATCTGTTCCAAGCATTTTCGTTTGTTCGAGGAAGGGTGCGCGGTCTTCTTTTGCATCCTGTCATATTTAGGGAGATGTGTCATGTATCAGGCGTTATATCGAAAATATCGCCCGTCAACGTTTGAGGACGTATGCGGACAAGAACATATCACTTCCGTTTTGAAAACACAGCTTCAAAAGGGAAGAGTTTCGCACGCCTACATTTTTTGCGGTTCGCGCGGCACCGGTAAAACAACGTGTGCTAAAATTTTAGCAAGAGCCGTTAACTGTGAAAACCCGCAGAACGGAGAACCTTGCAATGCGTGTTCCTCCTGTCTTGCCATTCAGGAAGAACGGGTTCTTGACGTGGTTGAAATGGACGCAGCCAGCAACAACGGCGTCGATCATATTCGCCGTCTTTGCGACGAAGTACAGTTCTTGCCGTCGGAAGCAAAAAAACGCGTTTACATCATCGACGAAGTTCATATGCTCTCGACCAGCGCGTTTAACGCCTTGTTAAAGACGATCGAAGAACCTCCGTCGCACGTTCTCTTCATCCTCGCCACCACCGAAGTAAATGACATCCCCGCAACGATTATGTCCCGTTGCCAGCGCTTTGACTTTAAGAGAATTACGCCGCAAGTGGTATCGGATCGACTGATGAAGATTGCCGAAAATGAGGGAATTGCGCTCAAAAAAGATGCTGCCAACGTAATTGCACGTCTGTCCGACGGCGCAATGAGAGACGCACTCAGCTTGTTAGAAGCGTGTCAAGGTTATGAAGGGGAAATCAATTCCGACACCGTCCATTCCATTTTGGGGATCGGAAGCCGATCCGGTGTTTTGGATCTTTGCGAAGCGATCGCATCCCATGACGTTGACCGTGCCCTGCAGTCGGTTCACAGCATTTATGAAAGCTTAAGCGATTTTAAGGAAGTAATCGCAGAACTAATCGCAATTTACAGAGATTTGCTTGTCATTCGATCGGTTACGGATTATCACAATTTTATTGATTGCTATGACAACGAATTGGAGCGCTTGGAAGCCATTGCCACCTCACTTTCCGTTGAAACCATTCTCTTTCAATCGGGCGTTTTAGAGGATTTCTACGTTTCCTACGATAAAATCGCCACCGGAAAGAAAGCCGCCTCTGAAATTCTTGTCATTCGCCTTTGTAAGGAAGAACTGTCCTGCGACGTTTCCGCGCTTCTTTCCCGCATTTCAAAGCTCGAGAGCGCCTTTGCAAGCGGAAAGATTGCACTTGGCAACAAGGTGTCAGTGAAAGAAGAAAGCGCAGAACAAGAAACCATTTTGGTCCCGCAAACCAAGCCCACCACGCAAGACACCACCGTTTCGAATGCCCCCGACGGAGTATTTGAAGGTTCTGTCCGGCTGAAAAACCTCCTACAGCGCGAGGCGTTTTTAAAACCGTGGCTATCCCAATTGGAATTTGAGAAAAAAGGCAACGTTCTCACGTTGAAAACAGGTTCTTTTGTAAAAGGGATTTTGCTTTCCGCAAAAGCCGAAGATCTGATTTTAAATGCGGCAAAAGAAGTCGACTCTCAAATTTCCGCCATTGTTTTTGAAGAAAAAAATCAAAATTCTTCCGCAAGTCAAGCA
>JAZNNH010000008.1:0-2629 GCA_045580105.1 Eubacteriales bacterium
CATGGCTACGATCCGACTTCCGGACGGCACCATCGACGGTGTTAAGAGCTACGCCGTTTTCGCTGAGCAGACTACCTACCACAACAGCGAATTTTATATCAGAGTTCAGTCTGACGGAACCAAGTATAACGTTGCCGGACTTCAGGAACGCGAATACACCTTCTTTGACCTCTACGACAAAGGATATCTCCCCTTCACCTTTGCCGAATTCTTGGGTACTGACCCGATTGAAGACGCCGAAGCCAAATTCACTCACAGCGGCGCCACCATCACTCCCAAGCAGCTTCAGGGTTCCACCCTTACCACCAACTACTTCATCGTTGACGTTTATTTCCACGTAAAAGATGCTCAGGGCAACACGCTGCTTCGTTTTGCAAGACGCATGCCCGACCTTACCAACTATAAACTGGAAATGGGCACCATCTCTTCTACCTATTTCCAGAAGCACGCGGAAAGCGGCACCAACATTCTTGAAATTACCGCTCAGCTCGGTAACGGCGAACTCTTGACCGCATACACAGGAACTTTGGTAAAAGGATAAAATTCAAGCATAAAAAATACAATTGATAAAAATTTTTGATTTGCCACAAAGGAGAATCGCAATGAGTACAAATGCCGCTTTGCCCGAAGTAGTTCTTCGTTTCGGTTGTGATAAGAACCCCAAATCCATTCTTTTCCCCAATTTTCACAAAACCTACTTCAACGTAGAAGAATTGAAAACCATCGTGCTTTACTGCAACCTGAAAATGGTAAAATTCGCCTACACGGTAAAAGCACCCGACGATACGATCGTTTTGGAAGGAGAGCTGGATGCACCCGACTGTGGTGTGTATGAGATCTCAATTCCCGAAATTCTTCCGATGCAAAAGCTGTCAGAGCTTCCTCTCGATCAGGGCAACCACTACGTTTCTGTAGATGTCCACATTGAAAACGGAAGAATCAGAAGGGGCGGCTGGGGTTTTGCCGGAACCTTGACAAAAGCATCCTGGGCAACCGAAATTCCGGAAGAAATCGCCGGATCCCTCAAAGAAAAGTTTTATGCGATTCCTCTGGCAAGACCGGATATGTCAATCCAGGAATTAAGACAGATCTGCGTGGACGTTGTAAAACTCAACTGCGAATTTCCCCACAAGATCACAAAGGAAGTCGCATACAGAATTCCCAACCAACGCTATATGCCCAGATTCCTTCGCCCAGATTTCGTTCACGGCGGATTCCCCTATGTCATCGACGGTACGGGAAATCTTCCCCGTATGTTCGAGGTCTATGACGAAAAGACCGGTACCATTGACGATAGTGAGGGATTCTTGACGCGTCCCAGACTCTACGGAAACGTTTGTTCCACGAGCTTGAACGTCGCTTGGTGCCACGTCATCAATTCTGCAGAATTTGACCTGACTCGCCAGATGACCGAAATGAAGGGCTTTTTGACCGTCGGTCCGTATAAGCACTCTGCCTCGCCCGAAAAATACACCAAAGACGGCTACAACTGCACGGTCGTATGTCAGGAAAACGGTGAGCAGACAATCTTCGAATCCTATGCTCAGGCACACATTGCAGATGCAGCTCTGAACCACGGTCACATTCGTATGTTTTCCCACGAGCCGGTGGTCGTTCGCAACGAAGACGGCACCATCAACGGCGAAGAAAGCTATGCTATCATGCACGAGCAGGTCTGCTACACCAACAACCCCAACCACAACCGCGAATTTGCCGACAAAACGACCTATGTGGCAAATGGCTTTGTAGATATTAAATACACCTTCAAAGAGCTCTTTGACACCGGATACATTCCCATCACCTTTGCGGAATTTCTCGGTCAGAAGCCGGTCGAATACCGAAAGGTATCTGTCGATTTTGAAAAAGATTCCATCTGTGCAGAAGAGTTGAAGAACGTTACCGTATCTTCCAACTTCCCCATCTCCGATATGTTCATTATCGTAAAGGACGAGAACGGAAACCAGGTTTACCGTTTTGCACACAGAGCACTTTCTTTCAAAATGAAAGTGGTTCCTTTGGGCGAGGTGCTGGATTTCGAAGCCTTGTCCGCTGTTGACGGCGCAACGCTGGAAATCAACTGCCGATTTTTCAGCGGAGAGGAAAAGATCGCTTACCGGGGCACTTGGGCAAAATAAACGCTCTCAAAACAGAGAAAATACACCCGCGCGGCATACAGCAAATCCAGCTGTATGCCGCCTTTTTTTTCGTTGGAATGAAGCTCTTTTTGCCGCGAACTTACGGCAAAATACACATTATTGCAGAGCCAATTTTAGAAATTATACCAAAAAAGAGAAACCACAGCCCCATTCCTTGTTTTTTTCTTTACAAAAATCCGTTTTGATGGTAAAATGATTTTGTATCAAGCAATCCTCTTTTGAGCGTTTTTGAGCGATTATCAATTTTTCAACCAGGCATTGACAATCAAAATTGAACATTTTATGATATTATATGCAGATTCTAAATCTCCAATAAGAGGATCAAACGACATACAGAAAGGAATACGAACCATGAAACGTACACTCGCGCTACTTTTGGCTTTGCTAACGATCCCATCCTTGATCTCCTGTTCAGGCACACCGAAACAAACCGAAACCGAAACCAAGGAAGAGGTCAAAAAGACCGAAGAAAA
>JAZNNH010000009.1:0-10950 GCA_045580105.1 Eubacteriales bacterium
CTCACAGAACGACATGGCTACGATCCGACTTTCCCGCAGAGTGCTGGAACCCCCTGTTTTTGTATTCCCCCTCGGGAATGGGAAAGACCCACCTTCTTTATGCAATTTCCAATGAGATCATCAAGCACAACCCCTCAAAGCGAATTCGCTACGTACGCGGCGAGGACTTCACAAACGAGCTGATTGACAATCTCATGCAGAAAAAACCGATGCACTATTTCAGAGAACGCTACCGTGACGTCGACGTCCTTTTGGTAGACGACATTCAGTTCATCGCAGGAAAAGAAAGCACCCAGCAGGAATTTTTTCACACCTTCGACGCGCTGTATCAGCAGCACAAGCAGATCATTCTCACCAGTGACCGTCCTCCGAGAGAGCTCAAGCACCTCGACGACCGTATGAAGACCCGATTTGAATCGGGACTCACGGTGGACATTCAGCCGCCGGAGCTGGAATTGAGAATTGCCATTGCCAGCTCCAAAGCCAAGGCACTGGGACTTGACATTCCGCAGAACGTCATTCAGTTCGTCGCGGAGAACATCAAATCCAGCGTACGGCAATTAGAGGGCGTGATGAAGCGTCTGCACGGCTATTCCACCATTTTCGGCAGAAGCATTGACATGGACCTTGCCAAGACCTGTATTCACGACGTCATCCCCGTCAAGAGCGTGGATCACACCGTGGAAAAGACCTTTGACATCGTCTGTGAAAAATATAAGGTGGGCGTGCAGGACATCACGGGCAAACGCAAGCAGGCAAACATCGTCATCGCCCGCCACGTTGCAACCTACATTCTGCGCCAGATCACCGATCTTTCCTCCGTGGAAATCGCCCGCTATTTTTCGCAGGATCACTCCACCATCCTTTCCGCCATCAAAAACGTGGAACGGAAAATCGACGATAACCCCGCCTTTGAAGAAGAGGTTTCCAGCTTGATCCGCGAAATCCGAGAATAGTTTTTCACAGATACCGTGTGAGTTTGATGTGGATTTGACTGTGAATAAAAACCCCTCTTTTTCCCCATGGGAAATACAGGAATTTCACAGCCCTCCATTCACAGAAAAAATGGGGATAAAAAGAGCCGAATCAGAGCCGAATTTCAAGCAAAATTTTCTTTTTCCCAGATTTCACCGCCCCGAAGACGGATACGAAAGAAATTAAAGAATGAAAATAATTCATTTTCGCCAAGGAGAAAAATTATGTTTATCCGAGTTGACAAAAAAACAATGCTCGATACCATCAGCCCTTGCCTTTGCGCCATTGCCTCTCGCTCGGCAAACGCCGCTTTGGCTTGTCTTCACTTTAAAACCAGTAAAGAAGAAAATAAAGTCACCATTACCACCTTTGATACCACCAAGGGAGTCAAAACCAGCTTGGGAGCAGAGGTATTGGAGGAGGGGTCTGTTCTTCTTGACGCGGTGAAGATCAACAGTATGGTCAGAAGCTTGCCGGACGGACAGATCACCATTGCAAGCGACGCCAATTTCGTTACCACCATTTCTTCCGGTAACGTCAAATTTGAAATTTTGGGTATGACGGGAGATGCCTTTCCCTCCATGCCCATGCTTTCCGCTGACAAGAAATTCGTCGTTTCTCAGGAAGTGCTGAAGAAAATGCTTCAGCAGGTCATTTTCTCCTGTGCGGTCATTGACCAAAGACCCATTTTAACGGGTGTCCTGTTTGAAACGAACGAAAACCGCCTGCGTCTTTGCAGCTGTGACGGATACCGCATTGCCATTCGCGATGAAAACTGCATTGAAGGGCTCACCATGGACGTCAAATTCGTTGTCCCTGCCAAAACCCTGCAGGAATTGATCCGCCTTTTGTCGGACGGAGAAGAAAGTGTCCGCATTGAGCTTGCCAGAAGACATATCATCTTCGTCTTTGAAGATTTCACGTTCTTCTCCCGCTACGTGGACGGAGAATACATTGATTATCAAAAGAGTCTTCCCAAGGAATTTAAGACCAAGGTTACGGTCAATTTGGAAGACACGATTCGCTGCTTTGAGCGCTGTGCGCTTTTGATCGACGAGAGAGCCAAGAGCCCGATCCGCTTGCAGGTTCTTTCCGATGCCATTCAGGTCAAGTGCACCACGGTCAACGGCAAGATCGACGAAGAAATTTCCTGCTCCGTTGAAGGAGAGGAAATGCTCATGGGCTTTAACAATAAGTTTTTGCTTGAGGCACTGCGCGGTGCCGCCGGCTCGGATTGTGAAACCGTCGAGTTCCGATTGGTATCTCCTTTCTCGGGTATGGTGATCACCAGTCCCGAAACCGATCATTTCTATTATATGGTCGTGCCGCTCAATCCCCAAAAGTTGAACGGATGAAATGTAACAGCATCGAGCTGCGGAATTTTCGAAATATCAAATCGGCTTTGGTGGAATTTCACCCCGGAACGAACGTTCTGTTGGGAGCAAACGCCCAAGGCAAGACCAATTTGATTGAGAGCATTTATCTTTTGGCTTGCGGAAAAAGCTTTCGCACCCCTCGTTATCGGGATCTGATTTGCCACGAGCAGAGTCAAGCCCGTGTGGTGGGAAACATTTCCGGCGAACAGCTCCCCTTCGAGCTTTCCTTCGTCTTGGACGAAAAAGAGGGAAAGAAGATTTTCAAAAACGAAATTCCCATTCATAAACTCAGTGATTTTTTAGGACTCTTTCGGGTTGTTCTCTTTTGTCCCGAGCATCTGTCTTTGGTCAAAGAGGGCCCCGGAAAAAGGCGCAGTTTCATTGACGCCGCCATTTGCCAGCTTCGCCCCTATTACGCCTCGCTGCTAAACGAATGTAATAAAACCGAAGCCCAGCGCGCGGCACTTTTAAAGCAAAGCACGAAAAAAGAGATTTCGAAAAGTTTATTTTCCGTGTGGGACGAGCGGCTTGCCGCCGTCAGTGTGAAAATTGCCTGTATTCGCGCCGATTATGTGAAGCAGCTTCAAATTCACGCTCCCGTGCATTTTGAGCGCATCTCCTCAGGCAAGGAAGCGTTGTCACTTTCTTATCAAAGCGACGTGTTTGTTCCCGATTTGACGAGAGAAGAGATGGAAACAAGATATCGCAATCTCTTAGCCGCCTCGTTTGAAACCGATCAAAAATACGGCTTTACGGGAAAAGGCGTGCATCGGGACGATCTGCTGCTTTCCATTAATTCACACCCTGCCAAGGGCTTTGCCTCGCAAGGACAGCAAAGAAGTGCGGTATTGTCGCTGAAATTGGCGGAGGGTGAAATTTCAAAATGGATGACCGGAAAAGATCCGGTTTACCTCTTGGATGACGTACTCAGTGAACTGGACGAAACAAGAAGAAATTACGTCACAAGCGGACTTTCCGGCAAGCAGGTCATTTTAACCGGCACGGATTTGGCGGAACAAAATTTTGCCGATCGCGTGTTAACGGTGAACGAGGGGGTGTTTTCCCGATGAATTCCCAATTTTATGATTTGGGTGACGGAACGAGCATCCCGAAAAAAAAGGTGGTTCTCATTCTCAATGCGGAAAGTGCCACCGTCCAGGCGAGCACACGCTCTTTTCTTCGGAAATTGAGTCGGGAAGGAAATTCCGTGATGCCGAAAAAACCCTTGTATCAAGTTAACTCCTTGATTTTGTGCAATGGCTATGGAAAAGACAGTCTTTATTCTTCCTCCCGCCGAGCCAAAAGCTTAGCGGAACAGGAAGTCAAACAAAGTTTTGAGAACGGAAGGAAATAACATTGGAACAGAAAGAATTTTCTCAAGTGAACACAACTTACAATGAAAATCAAATTCAGGTCTTAGAGGGCTTGGAAGCGGTTCGCAAAAGACCGGGTATGTATATCGGTTCCACCGGTCAGAGAGGACTTCACCATCTGATCTACGAGATTGTGGACAACTCCATCGACGAAGCGCTGGCAGGCAGATGTGATACCATCACCGTAACCCTGCACAAAGACGGCTCTGTCAGTGTTCAGGACAACGGCCGAGGCGTTCCTGCCGGTACCCACCCGAAAATGGGAATTCCGACCCTTGAGGTGGTCTTTACCGTGCTTCACGCAGGCGGTAAATTCGGTGGCGGCGGCTATAAGATCTCCGGCGGTCTTCACGGTGTCGGTGCTTCGGTCGTAAATGCCCTTTCCGAATGGATGGAAGTGGTCAACTGCTACGACGGAAAGGAATATACCGAGCGCTTCGAGCGCGGTAAGGTTGCCCGTCCCATTGCCTGTTTGGGAGATACGGAAAAACACGGTCTTTTCGTGCACTTTATGCCCGACCGCGAAGTGTTCACGGAACTGGATTTCGACTATACCACGGTACTCAACCGTTTGCGCGAGCAAGCGTTTCTGACCGCAGGCGTCACCATTGAATTCTACGACGAACGCGACGTGGACGGGGTCAGCCAGCAGGAAGCCGATTTGGCAAGCGGGCTGATTACCGAAGAAGAATTTTTGCAGGAAGACGAGGAAGAGCGCGACGATGGCGGCTACTACAAAAAAGAGCGGGAAAAGAAATACAACAAGCTCTGCTTTGAAGGCGGTATCCGCAGCTTCGTTTCGTACTTAAACGAAAAGAAGCGCTGCAATATTCTAAACGAAAAAGTCATTTACCTGCAGACCGAGCAGGAAGGTTGTATGGCGGAGGTGGCTCTGCAGTACAACGACGGCTATCAGGACATGACTTTGTCCTTTGCCAATAACATTCATACCCCCGAAGGCGGAACGCACGAGACGGGCTTTAAAACGGGTCTGACGAAGGTCTTTAACGAATACGCCAAAAAATTCGGCTTTTTGAAGGACAGCGACAAGAATTTCTCCGGCGAGGACGTGCGCGAGGGTCTGACCTGCATCATTTCCGTCAAGGTAGAGGAAACGCAGTTTGAAGGACAGACCAAGACCAAGCTCGGAAACGTCGAGATCCGACCCTTGGTGGATTCGCTCATCACCACAAAGCTCGGGGATTACTTTGAAGAAAACCCCGTGGTGGCAAAGCTTCTCATTGAAAAAGCCATGGCTGCCAACCGTGCCAGAGAAGCCGCGAAGAAGGCAAGAGAAGCCAGCCGCAGAAAATCGCCGCTGGAATCGGGCGCACACCCCGATAAATTAGCAGACTGTCAAGAAAAAGACCCCTCGAAGTCCGAAATCTTCTTCGTCGAGGGAGATAGTGCAGGCGGTACGGCAAAAGACGGCAGAGATTCGAAATATCAAGCCATTTTGCCCCTCAGAGGTAAAATTCTCAACGTCGAGAAGGCAAGATTGGATCGCGTGTACGCTTCCACCCAGATCGTTCCGATCATTCAAGCACTCGGATGCGGCATCGGCGATGAATTTGACATTGAAAAATTACGTTACGGCAAAATCATCCTCATGGCGGATGCGGACGTGGACGGCGCGCATATTAAAACGCTCCTTCTCACCTTCTTCTTCCGTCATATGAAGCCGCTGATTGAGCAGGGTCATATTTTCTGTGCAATGCCGCCTTTATATAAGGTGTTCAAGGGCAAGCACGAGGAATACGCCTTCTCCGATGAAGAACGAGATGAGATCATCGCGCGCCTCGGTGAAAACACGCAGGCGGAACGGTACAAAGGTTTGGGTGAAATGGATGCCCATCAGCTGTGGGAAACCACGATGGACCCCGAAACCAGAACGCTGATTTCCGTGAGCATCGAGGATGCATACGCTGCGGACGAAACCTTCTCCCTTTTGATGGGTGACAAGGTCGAGCCCAGACGTGAATTTATCGAGCAAAACGTAAAATACGTGGAGAATTTGGACATCTAATTGTGGAAAAGTCTGTGGAAACTGTGTGAAACTTAAAATTCAAACTAAGTTTTCCACAGCTTGTGGAAAAACAGATTACCACAAGAAAATGGAAAAAAAGAACAGAAAAACAAATGGTTTTTTTCTCCCCCTTCTCTTTTTTCTCCTTCTTTCCCCAAACTATTTCACAACAAAAAACACTCTCTTTTTTCTGTGAAACAAAACTTGTGAAACAGAACAAATGCACCCGAAAAGAAAGGAAATCCATTTATGGAATTGAATTTAGAAGGTCAGAAGATCGATCACGTTGATATTGTCAAAGAGATCAAACGAAGCTTTATTGATTATTCTGCCAGTGTCATCGTCGGTCGTGCCCTGCCGGACGTGCGGGACGGTCTGAAGCCCGTTCACCGCAGAATTCTGTACGCGATGTACGAGGATAAGCTCACGCATGACAAGCCCTTCCGTAAATCCGCGACCACGGTCGGTAACGTGCTGGGTCACTATCACCCCCACGGCGACGCGGCGGTGTACGATGCGATGGTTCGTATGGCGCAGAGCTTTTCGATGCGCTATCCTCTCATCGACGGCCACGGAAACTTCGGTAACCTCGACGGTGACGGCGCGGCTGCTTACCGTTATACCGAAGCCAGAATGGCGAAAATGGCAAGCACGATGCTCCAAGACATCGAAAAGGACGTTGTGGACTTCACGCCCAACTTTGATAACAAATTAAAAGAGCCCGTAGTGCTTCCCAGCCGCTTCCCGAACCTGCTTTGCAACGGAAGCGTGGGTATTGCCGTCGGTATGGCAACGAACATCCCCCCGCACAACCTTTGCGAGGTGATCGATGCGGTCGTGTATCTGATGGAGCATCCCGAAGCCGAGGTGCGCGATCTGATGCAGTTCGTCAAGGGTCCGGACTTCCCGACCGCCGCGAAAATTTACGGCACGAACGGCATTGAGCAGGCGTATCTGACCGGCCGCGGTAAGGTGCTGATGCGTGCGCGCACGCACTTTGAAACCCACGGCAAGAGAGAGTGCATCATCGTGGACGAAATTCCCTATCAGGTTAACAAATCCAATTTGGTTGCCGGCATTGCGGATTTGGTGAAATCCAAGCGCATTGACGGAATCGTGGACCTGCGCGATGAAAGCTGCAAGGGCAAGATTCGCGTGGTGATTGAACTGCGCCACGATGCCAACCGCGAGGTGATTTTAAACCTTCTGTATAAATATTCTCAGTTGCAGGAAACCTTTGCGATGAATATGCTCGCACTGGTCAAGGGTGAACCGAAGACCCTTTCCTTAAAGCAGATGCTCCAGTATTATCTGGAACACCAAGAGGAAGTCACCCAAAGAAGAATTCAGTTCGATTTGAACCGTGCGCTTGCCCGCCTTCACATTTTGGAGGGCTACAAGATCGCCATCGATAACATTGACGAGGTCATCCGCATCATCCGTTCCAATCCCACCATCGCCGCCGCCAAAGCCGCCCTCATCGAGCGCTTTGCGCTGTCCGACGTGCAGGGACAGGCAATCGTAGAAATGCCGTTGGGACGTTTGGCAGGTTTGGAAATCGAAAAGATTTTGGAAGAAATGGCAGAAAAGCAGGCATTGGTTGCCAAGCTCCAAGACATTCTTTCCGATCGAGTCAAGCTTCTTGCCGTTCTCAAGGAAGAAATTCTCGAAATCCGCAGAAAATTCGGTGACGAGAGAAGAACCGACATCGAGCAGGCCGCCGACGACATCGTTCTCGAAGACCTGATCGAAAAACATAAGGCGGTCATCACCGTCACCCACGCCGGATACATCAAGCGCCAGCGCCTTTCCGACTATCAAGCGCAGAACACCGGCGGCAAGGGTATGCGCGCACTGACCACCCGCGAGGAAGACTCCATTCGCGATCTGGTTGTCAGCCATTCCCACAACTTCATGTTCTTCTTCTCCAATCAAGGAAGACTGTACGTGAAAAAATGCTATGAAATTGCCGAAGCCGGCCGCAACGCCAAGGGCACGAACTTGGTGAACGTTCTCAACCTCAAAGAGGGCGAGAGCATCACCGCGTTCCTTTCCGTTCCCAAGATCAACACCGAGGAAATTCTGTCCTTTGTGACCCGCGACGGCTACATTAAGAGAACGCCGCTCAAGCTCTTCCGCCACATTCGCCGTGACGGTGTGAAGGCGATCACCTTGGGCGAAGGAGACGAGCTGCTTTACGTGAATAAAACAAGCGGCGAGGGCGATATTTTCGTTGCCGCCACCGGTGGTAACGCCGTTCGCTTCCACGAAGAGGAGATTCGTTTGATGGGCCGTGCCGCACGCGGTGTCAGAGCGATGCGCCTCGCACCCGAAGAAGCGGTTTGCGGTGCGCTTTCCATCGACCGCGAAGAAGCAAGATACCTTGTCACCTTGACCGACAACGGTGTGGGTAAACGAAGCGAATTTGCCGACTTTACTGCCAAGCACCGCGGCGGTAAGGGTATGCGTTGTCAGAAATTGGGCGGTAAGGCGGGCGAGAAGCTCGTGGGTATCGCTGCCGTCGAGGAAGAGGACGATCTGATCCTCATCGCATCCGACGGAAAACTGGTGCGCGTTCACGCTCAGCAAATTTCTCTGGTCGGACGTAATTCCAACGGTATTTACGTGATGCGTCCCGAGGAGGGAGAAACCCTCATCTCGTTCCAGCGCGTCATCAACGCAGAAGAAATCGAAAAAAGTGCCCAAACCGTGGAAGAATCCGGTGAAGTTTTCTCCGACGAAGAAATTCCGGATCTGCCGGAAACCGAAGAGGAGCTGACGGATGAAACGGACGGTACAAGATAAGATTACCTTGATTTGGTATCGAACCGGTGTGGAAGCAAAATTTGTTTCCCACCGGCTCCTTTCCCTTGCCGTGAAAGAATATTGCACCGATTTGGGTGAAAAAGAAAAAGACGTGAGCTTCGAGCCCTCCGGGAAGCCCTATTTTACCGATTTTCCGGGTCACCACCTTTCCATCAGCCACACGGGTGATCTCCTGCTCTTCGCCTTTGCGCCGTTTCCCATCGGAGTCGACGTCGAGCCCAGAGATGAGATCCGTGAATCTGTGGCAGAGCGCTATTTTACGCCGCAGGAAAGAAAATTGCCCTTTTCTTCGGTGTGGACGGGTCGGGAGGCGGTCGGAAAACTGACCGGTGTCGGTCTTTCGGATGCCCTGCAAACCAACGTTTTAGGGGATACTGCCCTTCTTTCGGGGGAAAGCTATGCCCTTTTTCGGGAAGAATTGGAAGAGTGCTTTGTCACGATTGCCGTAGAAAAGGGTTTGATATGAATCAAAAACGCTTTCAGAAAAACGATGCCGGCTTTGTGTGCGCCGTGTGCGGGCACACGGTCGTGCCCAATGAAGTGACCAGCCGCGACCACTGTCCGCGGTGCTTATCTTCCCTGCACGTGGATCTGTTCCCCGGTGACCGAGCCAATCCTTGCGCGGGGATTCTCGTTCCCATTTCCGCACGCCCGCATCCCAAAAAGGGCTTTCAGATTATTTACAAGTGTTCCAAATGCGGAAAAATACATCAAAACAAGGCGGCACTGGATGGTGTTGAGCCGGATGATATGGATCTTTTGATCCGTTTAACTGCAAAACCTGTGGAGGAATAATATGGCAGCGAAAAAGAAAACAGCAAAGCGCTCGCCGCGGGATTTAAAGCCCCGTCGGCGCCCCGAGGATCAGGTGATTCATATCCTGATGCCGTATATTCTGGGGATTCTTGCGCTCTTTTTTGCTTTGTGCTTCATTTTAGGAGAAGAAAAGCTCGGACTTTTGGGCGGGGTGAGTGTCTTTTTGCAAGGTCTTTTTTCGATCGGTGCATTCGCCTTTCCTGTGCTTCTCGTGCTTCACGCGCTGTTTTATCGGCGTGACCTTGCCGCAGGCAGTCACCTTTATAAGTTTTGGTTTACCTTCGGGGATATGACCTTTTTGGGAGTGCTGATCGCGCTCTTTTCCAAAAAGCAAGCCACCTTTGACGTGTTTGAAAACTATTCCAGGGGAATTTCCTTCTCCGGCGGCGGTGTGATCGGCGGTACGGTTTATGCCGCTCTGCATCGAACCGTCGGCGTCTTTACCCCTGTGATTACCGTGATTGCCCTTGTGGTGTTCACCTGTTTTCTGTTCGGCAAAACACCCGCCGATTTCATTCGCGCGGTGTTTGTTCCTCTGACCGAACGCCTGCGTGAGAGCAGAGAACTGCGCCTTGACCGTCAAGCGGATTCCAGACGGGCACGCGAAGAAGAAAAAATGCGCCTTGCCGAAGAGCGCGCCATGGCAAAATATGACATCAAGCGCGAAATGCGAGAAGAAAAGAAGCGCAAGAAAAATGAAAAATGCGAGGCGAACCTCGAAAGCGGCGAAGAAGTGACCGAAACCCCGCCGCCGGATCTGGTTGCGGACGATGAGGTTCAGATCCGTTTGCCCCTGGAGGAAGAGGCGGAAATCGAGGAAGAGGAAAAGCCCGAGATCATTCCCATCGAAGAAATCGATTCCGAGCCCTTCCCCGATCTTCACAGTGAAATTCAATCCATTTTCGCCGACGATCCCGGCGCGCCGACTCCGAGCGTGGAAGAATTGGCACCGGAATTTTTGGCGGCGGAAACGGAAGTGAAAAACCACCTGTCCGAAAAATACGACGATACGCTCCTGCAGGAAAAAGAACTGCTGGAAACCGAAGAATACGCCCCTCCGGCAGAGCCCGAATACCGCTTCCCGCCCATCAGCTTGCTGCAAGCCGGCGGCCCCGGTGAAAAGGGCTCGATGGCAGAGCAGGAAAGTACCGCGAAAAAATTGGTGGAAACGCTGGCAAGCTTTGGCGTGAAGACCAGCATTTGCGGCATTGCCAAAGGCCCTGCCGTCACCCGATATGAACTCCAGCCCCAGCCCGGTGTGCGCGTTCGTTCCATTGTCAACCTCACCGATGACATCGCTCTTGCCCTCGCGGCAGGCGGTGTTCGCATCGAAGCGCCGATTCCCGGAAAAGAAGCGGTGGGTATTGAAGTGCCCAACAAGGCGCGCGAAACGGTGTTTGTCAGAGAACTGATCGAGCGCGACGAATTTTCCGCCGCGAGCTCCAAGCTGCATTGTTGCTTGGGCAAGGACGTTGCGGGCAAGCCCATTTACTGTGATTTGGCGAAAATGCCGCATATCCTCATCGCCGGTGCAACCGGTATGGGTAAATCGGTGTGT
>JAZNNH010000010.1:0-18431 GCA_045580105.1 Eubacteriales bacterium
TTTTGGAAGCATTCCGTTACGGAGTTCCGCCTCACGCCGGCCTTGCCTTCGGTTTTGACCGTGTTGTAAGCTTGCTTTTGGGACTGGATGCCATCCGTGATTGTATCGCGTTCCCGAAGGTGCAGAACGCTTGTGAACTGATGACCGAGTGTCCTGCCAAGGTTCCCACCGAAGCGCTGGATGAGCTTTCCATCGCGGTTGTGGAAAAGGAAGATAAGTAAACCATATTCTGAAAGGAATGGATAACAAACTATGATCGAAATTAATGGGATCACAAAGCGTTACGGTGACAAAATCGCGGCAAATAACGTAAGTTTTACCGTCAACGCAGGTGAAATTATGGGCTTTTTGGGTCCAAACGGAGCCGGTAAATCCACTACGCTCAATATCCTCACCGGTTTTCTTTCTGCGACGCAAGGAACGGCAAAGATTGACGGAATCGACATTTTTGAAGATCCGATCGGTGCCAAAAAGAAAATTGGCTTTTTGCCGGAACAACCGCCGTTGTATCTGGATATGACCGTTCGGGAGTATCTCAATTTTGTCTATGAATTGAAGAACTGCAAGCTCGATCGGAAAAAGCATATTAAAGAGATTTGTGACGTGGTAAAAATCAGCGATGTGTTTGACCGCGTGATCCGCAACCTCTCCAAGGGCTATCGCCAAAGAGTCGGGATTGCACAGGCGCTCATCGGAAATCCCCCCGTTCTGATTTTTGACGAGCCCACCGTGGGTCTTGACCCCAAGCAGATCATTGACATTCGTAACTTGATCAAGAAATTGGGAAAAGAGCACACCATCATTCTTTCCACACACATTCTTTCCGAGGTTCAGGCGATCTGCGACCGAATTGTTGTCATCAACAAGGGGAGAATCGTCGCCAATGAAAAAACGGAGAATTTAGCACGTGCGGTGGAAGATAAGCGCAGAATGACGTACAACATCTGCGGTCCTCAGAACGAAGTGCTGAAACTCATCAAGTCCACTCCCGGTGTAACTTATGCTGAGGTCATCGGACAAAGAGATTCCGACAGTGTTTCCTATCTGATTGAGAGTGCGGAAAACATTGACATCCGTAAGCCCCTCTTCTTTGCTTTGGCAGAAAAGAGATGGCCTATTATCGGAATGGACGTGATGGGTATGGATCTGGAAGATGTGTTCTTGGCTTTGATTCAGGATCGCAATCGAAAACAAAGTCTTGCGAAAGGAGAAAAGAACTGATGCTTGCCATTTATAAGAAAGAGCTTCGCTCTTATTTTGTCAGCCCCATCGGTTATATTTACGTGGCGCTGTATCTTTGTATCTCCTCGTTGGCGTTTACCTATACCACGCTCTATTCGGGCACGTCCGACATCAGTGTGTATTACGGCATTATGCTGTACCTGTTTGCCATTCTCATTCCGCTTTTGACCATGAGAAGCTTGAGCGAAGAAAAGAAAAGTAAAACGGAACAGATTCTTCTGACCTCTCCCGTCAGCATCTTTTCTGTCATTTTTGCTAAATACTTAGCCGCCTTCACGCTCTTTGCCGGAACCCTTTTGGCTTCCTGCTTGAACTTTATCGTGCTGTATTTTTACGGTGACCCCAATACGGTCATTATGTTTTCTACGACCCTTGGCATTTTGCTGATCGGTTCGGCGTTTGTTGCGATCGGTATCTTTATTTCCGCTTGCACCGAAAATCAGCTCGTTTCCGCGTTGCTGACCATTTGTGCCATTGCCGCTACTTTGGTTTTGGGTCTTCTTGCCAACTATATTAACTTCACTCCTTTGCGTGTGGTTCTCAAGTGGATCTCCATTTTTGACCGCTTTTACGTATTTACCTACGGATATTTTGATCTGGTAGCACTGCTTTACTATATTTCCGTATCGGTTGTTTTTCTCTTCTTGACCGTTCGTGTCTTTGAGAAACGTCGCTGGGAATAAGCGAGATTGAAAAGGAAAAGGTATCAAAGATGGATAAGAAACAAACAAAAATGACCAAACAAAAAATCTTTTCTTCCAGAAAATTCAAATACGGTGCGATTGCCACCGTGTTCACCGCTCTCTTTATCACGGCTGTCATTTTGCTCAACGTGATCGTGACTGCTGTGGACTCCAAAGTGAGTTTGTATTTTGACTTGACCGAAGATCAGATTTTCTCGATCAGCGAAAAAACAGAGGAATTGGTTGAGAAGCAATTCAATCAGTTCCGTGAAGAAAACGGCAAAGATCCTCAAATCCTCATCAGCTTTCTGCAAGCCCGTGATAAAATTATGGACAGCGAGCAGAAATCTTGGGTGGTCAATCTTGCCGAAAGTTATGCCGAAAAATATCCCCAGATTTCCGTCGAATTCCGCGAAGACGTTCTCATTCACCCCGAAAGATATGCTCAGTACACGGAACTGGGGTATCAGATCGACAGCAACGCCATTCTCGTTACCAACACCGAGGAGCAGGGTTCCTTCCGTTATCTTACCTTTGACTCTTGCCTGGTGTATGATGAAGACGGGAACAACGTTTGGGCGTTCCAAGGCGAAATGAAATTCAACGCCGCTTTGATCTATATCACCTCGCAAAACCGTCCCGTCGTTACCTTCACCACCGGACACGGCGAATCGATTCCCCAAACCTTGAACGAAACCTTGACCGATTGCGGCTTTGCCATCGAAAACGTCGATTTGAGCAAAGATCACATCAGCAAGGATTCCAAGATCCTCTTTATGTGTGCTCCTCTCAAGGACATCACGTATTCTCAGGATGATTCCGTTGTAACGGAATACACCAAAATTTCCGATTATCTCAACTCCTACGGATCGATGGTTGTCATCGCATCTCCCACAACCCCCGAGCTTCCCGTTCTCGATGAACTGCTGGCTGATTGGGGAATGGAAGTGGTTCGTAATCAGGTTATTATGGATGATACTTACAGCTATCCCCAGAATAACAAAATGATCTACGTCAATTACGCACCGTCCACCAGCGTAGCCGCGGCCTTGACCAATTCTCTGACCAAGCTTTCCAATCCTCCCCGTACGGTTTCTCCCGGTTCTGCCCCCATCAACATTCTCTATGAAGGGGACAAAAACGAAAACATTGTGGAAGCGGTTCTCACTTCCTCGGACAACTCCTACGTTGACGTGATCGGAGAGAACGGAACGGAAAAGAAAACCGGTCCCTTTAACGTGATGGCGATCTCCACGCGCTGTACTTACATCGACAACGTGGAAACCTACGGACATTTGCTTCTGATCGGTAGTGAGAATTTCACGGAAACCAATGCATTCCGTGATCAGTTCGGTAACGTAGATATTGTCCGTAACATCATTCGTTTGCTCAGCGATGAAGACATTGCCATGGAAACCAGCTATAAATTGTTGCACGATACCACCTTGGATATCGACAAAGCCTCTGCCATTGCATACGGCATCGTTGCTGCTATTGTCATTCCGGTTGCTGTGTTTGCGATGGGAACGGTCGTTTATATCAAGAGAAAGCATATGTAATCGGAGAAGAAAATGGAAACAAAAGAAAAGAAACAAATGAAAGAAGTGATCTCCCATTTGTGGGAAGACAAACGTCTTCGCTCCATTCTGATTACGGTCGGTGTTGTTTTGCTTTGCGCCATTGTCTATATCGTCTTGCTTTTCACTGTGCTCAAACCCGAAGAAAACAAGAAAAACAAACCTACGATCGGCAATCACGGCGAGCAGATGGAAAACGGAAAACCGTTTGTTGTCAATCCCATTGAAAACGATAAGCTTCTTTCCATAACGGTTGAAAACGAAAAGGGTGGGTATCACTATTATAGAGGCACCGATGACCAGTTCTATTTCGAGGGTGCCGAAGCGATGTTCTATGACGCCACGGCAGCTTGGAACCAAGAGGATTATTCCGAAGAGGAAATGCAAGACGTTCTTTCTTCCTTGCCGATCACCACGTCTCTTGAAAACTTTGTCAGTTATATGTTGGCAGATCAGGAAGTGGTCGGATACGATAAAGATAATCTTGCCGCATATGGACTTGCCAACGGCGGACGAGCAACCTTGACCGTTCGTTATGAGAACGAGAAGGGAGAAGAGGAGAGCAAAACCGTTCACATCGGTTCTCAATCTGCATACGGCTCCGGTTATTACTGTATGCTCGAGGGAAGAGATGCCCTCTACGTTCTGGCAGATGATTATAACGTCGGACGCTGTCTGTTCACTGACGTAAAATCCTTCCTTTTGCCGCAGATTGCGCCTGCTGTTTCCTCTGCGACCTACACAGACGTGTCTACTCTTTCGATCAAAAAACACGGAGAAACCTACGTTTCCTTGCGTGCTTTGAGCGAAGAAGAGTATAAACAAAACGGAGAGCTGTTCACCCACGTTTTTGAAACACCGGAGGGCTATTACCCCTCTCCCGACAATCTTCAGACACTGCTTCAAAGCTTTGTGAACTTTACCGGCGAAACGGTTATGGAGTTTGATATTGCAAGACGCTTGGAAGACCCGGCTTTGAGAGAAGAGATGCTGGAGATCTTCCGTCTGTACAGCTTGTTGGATCGCAGCAACCAGTGGACGTATGAACTGTCTTATTCGTATCCCGAATTTGACTGCACGCTTTACGTAAGCGAAAAATTAGAAGTTCGCTCGGAAGGTGCAAGTGAAGAGGAGAAAGAATTCATTTATTACATCTATTCTCCCGATTTTGACTGCATTGTTGAATTCAAAGCAGAAAATTTGGATTGGGTTGAATGGGATCTTCTCACCTTTATGGACAATCATTCGTTCTCGGTTTCGATTGATAATGTCGCAAGCATTGAAATGAAATATGAATCCGTCAACGCGAAGTTCACGCTTACCGGCAAATCTCAGGATTTGAAGGTTAAGAGCAGCAACGGTGTTGCCGTTGATGTGGATAATTTCCGTCAGCTTTATAAATCCATTCTCTTCACGACAATGGACGGCTATGCTGACAAGCCCGAATCGGCAAGTGAAATCCTTTGGTTGAAGATTACCTTGCGAGACGGCACCGTTTATGAGTATTCCTTCTATGGATTGACCGCGAGAAAGGCATATTACTCGCTCAACGGAAGCGGACAGTTCTATATCAACCGCGACTATGTCAAGCAAATGATGTCCGCTTGCAGCGGCATTTTGGAAGGAAAAACCGTTACGGTTGACCGTAGAAACTAATCAAATAACAATAAAAAAAGAGTGATTTCAAATCACTCTTTTTTTATTTGTTCTGAAATGTTAGAATTCTTGTTTGATCGAACGAACAAACAAATTTGCGATCTGGTCGTCGATGGAAGCACCTTCATAGAGCATCGCATATACTGCGTTGCAGATGGGAAGCTCGACTCCTTTTTGATCCGCTAAGCGCTTGATCGCCTTCGCGGTGTAGTAACCTTCTGCAAGATCGGGGAAGGTCTCTCCCTTTGCGTACATTTCACCGAATGCTCTGTTGTGGCTGAATTTTGAAAAAACAGTCGCTTCATAATCGCCCAAGTGACAAAGACCGTAGGCGGAAAGCTCGTTGCCTCCGCAAGCAGAAATCAATCTGGCAATTTCGCTGGTTCCGCGCGACATCAAAGGACCCTTCAAACAGGTTTTTCCAATGCCGTCCAAAACACCTGCCGCAATGCCGATTACGTTCTTTGCCGCAGCACCGATTTCGTTTCCGATCAGATCACTGCCGTAATAGAAGCGGATCAGAGGGCCTTTGAACTCATCTACCAGATGTTTTTTCAAATCTTCCGATTTGCTGTCAATGACCATGCAGTTCGGAATCTGTCTGACAAAATCCTGTGGATGTCCGGGTCCGAGCCAAACGGCAAGACCGGGATCGGTTCCGACAACTTCCTCAAAGACCTCGGACAAGCGTTTTCCGCTTTCGATTTCAATTCCTTTCATACAAAGAATGAAAGTCTTTTCTTTGATATTGATTCCGGTATCAAGAACCTCGTGCAAGAAGGAACGAAGGGATTGCGAAGGAATGGAGATGATAATGGTTTCGGACGCCAGTGCCTTGTTGATATCGGTAATCAGACCGATGGAGGGGGGGAGTATAATCAGACCGTTGGTTCTGGTTTCAAGATAGCGGCGCATATGATCCGAGTCTTTGGGACCGTAAAAGGAAACGTTGTGTCCGATCCGATCTAAATACCAGCCGATGAAAGATCCCCAACGACCGCAACCGACAACTGTTATGTTCATGTTTCTTCCTGAAGCCTCAAGTGAGGCTTCTTTTCCTTTATTTTTGATCGGGACAGGTTTTGCTCTGCTCTTCTTTGGCCGCCGCCGCGGCAGCTTCCATTGCCAATTTTTCGGCAAGAGATGCGGCTTGTTTCAAAGCATCGTCTTCCCGTTTTTTGGCATTCGCATCAATGCTTTTTTGCAGTTTTTCTTCTTTGATCTGAGCAACGCTTTCCATGGTTGCGCCGTCTTTCATGGAAGCGGCGAACTGTTCTTCATCCATCACTTCGTGTTCCATCAAGAAATTGGCAACGAAATGAAGTTTGTCCATATGCTCGTTGAGAAGCGAAACGGCTTTTTCAAAGGCGCGATTGACAATAGCAAGGGTTTCTTCGTCAATCAGAGAAGCAATCTTTTCCGAGTAGTTGGGCGTGTTACTGAAGTCGCGACCAAGGAAGACTTCTCCGTTTCCGCTTCCGTAAACCACAGGACCCAGTTTTTCACTCATACCGTATTTGGTAATCATGCTTCTGGCAATTTCCGTCGCGCGCTGAATGTCGTTAGAAGCTCCGGTGGAAATATCTTGCAAAATGAGTTTTTCCGCCACTCTACCGCCCAAAAGCGAAACAATTTCTTCTTCCATTTCAAGCTTGGAACGGTAACTTTTGTCTTCGCTGGGAAGAGAGAGGGTATAGCCGCCCGCTCTGCCGGAGGGAATGATGGAAATCTGATGGACCTTGTCTTGGGTGGGAAGGAAGTTGGTAACGATGGCGTGACCTGCCTCGTGATAGGCAGTCAATTTCTTGTCTTTTTCGGAAATGACCTTGCTCTTCTTTTGCGGACCGACGATCACTTTGATGGTCGCTTCCTGCAGTTCCGTGTTTCCGATCAGCTTCTTTCCTTTTCTGGCGGAGAGAAGGGCTGCCTCGTTGAGCAAATTGGCAAGGTCGGCACCGGTGAAACCGGGCGTTGATTTTGCCAAGGTGTTGAGATTGACGTCTTGTTCAAAGGGCTTGTTCTTGGAGTGAACCTTTAAAATCTCTTCGCGGCCCTTGATGTCGGGGTAGTTGACCGTTACTTGTCTGTCAAAACGACCGGGACGAAGCAGTGCGGGATCGAGAATGTCGGGGCGGTTGGTTGCTGCCATGACGATCACGCCTTCGTTGGAACCGAAACCGTCCATTTCAACCAAAAGTTGGTTCAAGGTTTGCTCGCGTTCATCGTGACCGCCGCCGAGACCGGCACCTCTGTGTCGACCGACTGCGTCGATTTCATCGATGAAAACAATGCTGGGCGAATTTTTCTTTGCATTTTCAAACAGGTCTCTGACACGGGAAGCACCGACACCAACGTACATTTCCACAAAATCAGAACCGGAAATGGAGTAGAAGGGAACACCGGCTTCACCCGCAACGGCTTTGGCAAGAAGTGTTTTACCGGTACCGGGAGGTCCGACCAGCAAAACACCGTGGGGGATGCGGGCACCGAGTTCTTGGAACTTAGCAGGGCTTTTCAAGAAATCAACCACTTCGGTCAATTCTTCTTTTTCTACATCTGCACCGGCAACGTCCGCAAAGAAGACTTTTTTCTTTTCGTCGGAGCCGAGCTTTGCCTTCGCTTTGCCAAAGGAGTTCATTCTCGAACCCTTTCCGCCGGTCGCTTGATTCATCGCGTAGAACCAAAGACCAACGAAAACGACCAAAATCAGAACGTAAGGCAGGAAGCTGACCCACCAAGGATAGGAAGCAATCGGTTCGTAGTGATATTTTTCCAAATTGCCGCCGCTGCCGTCTTCGTTCTTTTTGTTGGCTTCGACATAGGGCTTGATATCTTCGCGGAAATGGTCAATGTCTTGCAGTTCAAAGACAATCTTTTTGTTTTCCGTTGTAACCAAGTTCAATTCGCCTGAGGCAGAAACGGTAAAACTCTTCACCTGATCTTTTTCAAACAGCGCAATAATATTGCTGGTTGTCAAATCGTCAGATGCAGAAAGATTGAACAGGGAACTGGAAATCAGAATGACCAGCAAGATCAGAATAGAATAAAATATTATGACCTTAAAATTGTTTTTTTTCATTTTGATATCAATATCTCCTTGGGAACATTAGTTTTATCAGGAATTATCTTGCTTTGTTTTTTTGCCATTTCGTTTGCAATCAAATCCAGCTTTTCGCCCTCCAGCGAGAACGTCATTAGCCGACTTGCCGGTTCCTGTCGTGTTTTGTCGCACAACCCGAAAAAAGGTAGCCAAAGGATTTCACTTTGATCACAAATAATGGGAATGTAGGGACGTAAAACACGGGGGATTCCGGCATCACAGAAGAGTTTTTTCACGCTTTTGTTCATGCCGTACATGCGGATTTTATCCCCATCTTGAAAACTTCTTGCAACGATCTTACCCTCTATTTTATCCGCAGAAAGGCGAATAATCAATGCTTTTTTGTTAACATTTACAAGCTTTTCGTCTTTTGAAAAGGTGAGGGTTAACGTTTGGTTTAAGAAGGGAATTTCGTTTTTTCCTTCATCCAGTTCTATTTTGTACTGTATGTCGCAATCGGGGGATTCATACTTTGTAAAACAAAGATGTTTGTTTTGGATGACAAAGGAAAAGCCATTTGAAATTTCAATTATTTTGCCCTCGGATGGTTGTTTTAATAACGAGAGAATGTTGAGAAAACGGTCAAAATCAATGGTAATTTTTTCGCTTTTCGCCATCCTGGACAGAATTTCATACAAAATGGGAAAGTCAGCGTCATCTTCGCAAAACCTTGCAAGAAAGGAAAGCGGAAGGGAAGTATGAGAAAAGGAAAGTTTTTCACGCCCTTCCAAATCATTGCAGATTTTTTTGCACAGGGCATCGTGATATCCCGAAAGTTTCCCGAATCGAAGCAGAGCGTTTTCTACTGCGGGATTGATTCTTTTCAGTTCCGGAATCACCACGTGGCGCAACCGGTTCCTTGCAAATATGGTATCAGCGTTGCTTGAATCTTGTGTGAACGAAACTTGACGCTTTTTCAGAAAGGATACGATTTCTTCTTGGAAAAACGGTAAAAGCGGTCGAATAATGTTTTGTCTGGCGGCGGGAATTCCTTTTGCCCCATCCAGTCCCGTCCCACGAAGAATACGAAACAAAACGGTTTCCGCTTGATCGGAGGCAGTGTGAGCCGTTGCGATCCGGGAATAGCCGTTCTCAACGGCAACTTCTTGCAGCAGGCGGTATCGCTCAAGTCGGGCGCCTTCCTCCAACCCTTTGCCGGTCTTTTGGCAAAAAAGGGGAACGTTGACCGTCCGGGGAAAGAAGGGAACGTTATGCTCTTGACAGAAAGCGCGACAAAAATCCAGATCGGCCTGTGCGTCGTCGCGGATCATATGGTTGATGTGACAGGCGGCGACCTCAATTCCGAAGTTCGTTTTCAATTCGGATAACAGATACAAAAGGCACACCGAATCTTTTCCGCCGGAAAAAGCGACAAGGATGCGCTCTGACGGTTGAAACGTGTTTTCTTTTTGATGGTAAAAATAAAATTTTTCTAATAGATCCATGATTATGCTTCGGGTGGCGGCTCCATCTGGTCATAGCGGTGCTCAAGCGGGAAGAACAGCGTATACTTTCCGTTCCAGCCGAGTTTAATGTCTTCAACGGCACCGTGACGGTTTTTGGAAATGATACATTCCGCTTGATTTTCAATGGAAGCGTCGTGATTATAATAGAATTCGCGGTGTAAAAACAGTACCACGTCGGCATCTTGCTCGATGGCACCGGATTCGCGCAAGTCGGTCAGTTGAGGGCGCTTGTCTTTTCTGTCTTGTGAAATACGGGAAAGCTGGGAGCACAAAATGATGGGACAGCCCAGATCCTTTGCCATAATTTTCAAATTACGGGTGATATCGCCCACTTCGAGAACTCGATTGTCTCTCTTCTTGCGATCGTCGGAGGTCATCAACTGAAGATAGTCCACGACGATCAGACCGAGATTGGGAATTCTGCGCAGTTTGGTTCTCATTTCAACGGGGGATAGGTTGCCCGATTCATCAATATAGATATTGGTCTGAGAAAGAGCGACTGCTGCTTCGGCAAGCTTGGCAAGATCCTCTTCTTCCAATTGTCCGTCACGCAGTTTTCTGCTCTCAATTCTTCCTTCCGAGGAAAGCAGTCTTGAGGCCAACTGCGTTTTTGACATTTCCATCGAGAAAATGGCAACCGACTTATCTCTTCTTCGCTTTGCCACTTCGGCTGCGATATTCATAACAAAACTGGTTTTACCCATACCGGGACGCGCGCCGACGAGGATCAGGTCTCCCGGGTTCATACCGACAAGGACGCGGTCAAGATCGCCGAAATAAGTCCTAATGGTTCCCGTGTTTTCAGAGCCGGAACTGACTTCCTTGAGTTCTACGTAGAACTGCTGGATGATTTCGTCGATTTTGGTAAAGTCGTGCTTGACGATTCCTTTGGTGAGATTGAAGATCTTTTGCTGGGCGCTGTCGATGATCTTGGACGTTTGACCGTGCTGCTCGTAGACCTCTTCCATAATTTCTTCCGCGGCATTGATCAACCCTCTCAAAAGCGCCTTTTCATGAATGATGGTGGCATAGTCCATAATGTTGGAAAGAGAGGGAACGTTTTCTGCCAACTGGCGGATATAGGAAGACCCGTGTTCTTCCGTGTAAACACCTTTTTGCACCAAAAGGGAAAGCAGGGTTACCACGTCAACTCCGCGGTTTTGCAAAGAAAGCTCAATCAGCGCGTTATAGATTTCCTGATGCTTGTCAATATAAAAATCCGTTGTGCTTAAGACCGCGGAAACGTCACCCAGTTTCTCGCTGTCCAAAATCAGTGCGCCTAAAAGCGCCTGTTCATTTTCAACGGAATAGGGAAGCTGTCTGCCTAACAGTGTGCTCATCGATGGCTTGATGCCTTGATCCATGATTCGTTCCTTTTCTTCTTTATTGTTCTACGATTACTTTCAGCTGCGCGCTGATGCCGGAGGAGAGCTTGATGTCTGCGTGAAACGTGCCGAAGTTCTTGATGGCATCGATGCTGATTTTGCGTTTGTCGATCTTGATTTTATGCTGTTGTTCGAGAAGTTCGGAAACGTGCGCATTCGTCACACTGCCGTAGATCTTGCCGTCAGTGCCGGCACTGGCTTTTGCGCGAATTTCGATTTTTTCCAGTTTTTCTTTCAATTCCTTTGCATTCTCAAGATCCACTTTGGCTTTGTATTCTTGAGAAGAAAGCTGGTTTTTCAATTCATTTTCCGCCTTGGCGTCGGCAGGGGCGGCAAGGTTCTTCGGGAAGAGAAAATTGCGTGCATATCCGTCCGAAACGTTGACGATCTGTCCTTTTTTTCCCTGCCCTTTTACATCGCTTTTTAATACAACTTTCATTGGTTTCTCCTTTGTTTATGCTTCATTGAGATATTCGTCAATGGCTTCTTTTAACTGTATAAACGTTTCTTTGATGGTGGCATCCTTGACCTGTGCACCGGCCATATCGAAATGACCGCCGCCGTGGAGTTTTTCCGTGATTAATTGCACGTTGACCGTGCCGGAGGAACGGGCGGAAATGTGAACCGTCTCATCCATACGGCAAAGGACGAAACTGGCAAGAACACCGTCCAAGGTGAGAAGACGGTCGGCTGCTTTGGAAGCGGCAATCTTGTCTTCCTGCGTCGCATTTTCCTCGATATAGGAAAAGGCAATGATCTCGCGGTAAATAAAGGCGTTTGCCTCATATTTGATTTCGCGTTTGAAATCATCCAGTTCGGAGCGGAAGAGCATTTGTGCTTCTGCGGGGTTGGCACCTTCCGAGCGCAGAAAGTGCGCGGCGGTAAAGGTTCGCGGGCCGGTGTTGTTGGCAAATTGCTTGGTATCCAAAATGATACCGGCAAACAGCAGTTCCGCTTCTTCTTTCAAAAGACTTCCGGGAGGCAATTGCTGTTCCAGCATTTCCGAAACCAATTCACTGGCACTGGATGCGCTGGGTTCAATATAGGTGATGGTGGGTTTGACGGCAAATTCAGCGCTTTGTCTATGGTGATCGATGATGATTACGGTGCTGCAGTTCTCAAACAATTCCGGTGCTTCAAATTGGCGGATGTTGTTTACGTCAGTAATAATCAAAAGCGTAGAGGAAGAGATCAGGTCTTGCGCCGTAGGGCCGTCAACAAAGATGTTTTTGTAATCGGTAAGACCGCTTAGTTTTTGAAAAACGCCCTTGAGGTTTGAATCGTGAATGTTGACCACGATGTTGACCTTCGGACAGTACTGCATCGCAAAACGAGCCATGCCGATCGAAGAGCCGATGGAATCGTGATCGGCGAAGCGGTGACCCATAATCAAAACGTTGGACGCTTTTTTCATCAGGTTCATCGCCTCGGAAGCCACGATGCGGCTTCGAATCTTCGTGCGTTTTTGCACGGTTTTGGTTCGTCCGCCGTAGTATTCCAATACGTTTCCGCGGCGCTTTAAAACGGCTTGGTCGCCGCCTCGCTGCATGGCAAGGTCCAGTGCCTGATGGGCAGCGGTTTCTTTTTCCTGCATCGAACCGTCAATGCAAGCGGTTCCGATGGAAATGGTGATGGGAACGTCCACGTTTCCGGAAGAAATATCCCGAACGTTGTCTAACACGTCAAACTTTTGATCCGTTAGTTTCTTTAGGTGCTTTTCCTCCATAATGAGAATGTAGCGATCGCTTTCCGTTTCCCGCAAAATCGCATCCAGCCCGTTTGCCCATTCTTTTAACAGAATGGAAATCTTGGCGGTGATGGTGCGGTAATTGCCTTGCAAGAGGGAAGTGGCTTCCGTGTAGTTATCCACGGCAATATAGGAGATGACGGGATTTTTTTCTGCCAATTCGTGTTCCAAATTGCGGATTCTGGAAAGCGGGTCCCAAACGGTAATCAAAAGGATTTTTCCTTCGGAAGACACCTTGTAGGATACCACTTCAAATTCTTCACCTTGCATTTTTGCGATGACCGGCTTTTCGCGGAGCGTTTCGGCACTTTCTTCTCCGAGTCGGCGCAAACTGATTTTCTCATCACAAAGGTCTTGGATGGAGAGGCGATAAAGATCGCCGGCGTTTCCGCTGGCCGTTTGGAACGCATTGTTATACCAAACAATGGAACCGTCTTCGGTGAAAATGGAAACGGGAGTCATCATTTCCATCAAGAAATCAAGGGTCAGTCCACTGAGAATGGCAAACTTTTCGTTGTGCTCGCGTCTGCGTTTGGACGAGAGGGTTCCGGCTAACCAGAAAAGCGCAATCTCAATCAGCAGAACACTCAAACCGCCGGTGAGAAACAGCCAGTTCTGCGATTGAATGGAAATCACCAGAGAAAACGCAATCAGAAACACAGAACAGACCAAAATAACCGTGATGGGACGCAGACGGTCAAAGATGGAGTTCTTCAAGAAGTTTTTTTGTTTCATCGGTTCAAACCTCGTTTCGGAACGGTATCATAGAAATAAAACGTATAGTTATACACTCTAAATCAGTATACCATTTTTTTCTTCCTTTGTAAAGAGTAACAACAAAAATAACAAGGTTTTGCCCAAGTTCGGAAAAACCTTGTTATGTTCTGTTTTTTTATCTTTTGTTTGGCGTTATACGTCCATTTTTCCCTGTGCGCTTTCCATATCAATTTCGTTGAAAATGATACCGGGAGTGGGAACGCGCGGCTTTTTGTAAATGGCAAGAGAGGGATTGCCTTGGCTGGAAACGGCAAACGCCTCTACAATGACGTCGTTTTTCTTCAGAGCCATCATTTGGTTGCCCGCACTGGTTCGGGTGCTCTTTTCGGCAAAGAGCGTCGTTTTGAGAATGCACGCTCTGCCTTGCCGCGTTTTCATAAAGATCTCTTTGACTTCGCCGGGTTTCAGAACGAACATGGCCACAACGGGTGCGGTGTTGCTGAATGCCCCGGTCAGTTTCTTGCGATTTCCTTTTGTTTCGTAGACAGATAGCGGGAACATCACGCCTTTTCCGTTTTCAAACAAAACGGCAATTTTGCCGGTCAGATCCGGAAGCGGTGCGGAGAAAATCACTTTTTCATCCCGATCCATTTCCAGCTTTGCAGGAACGTAGTCACCCAGCTCAGACGCTTTCGTGGTCGCAAAATCAGCAAATTTTGCGTGGTAGACCTGCTGATGATCGGTGAAGAAATACAGCTCCTGACGGGAGGACATTTCTCCCGAGAAGACAATGCTGTCCTCGTCCTTGAGGCGCTGATTATCGCTGACCATAATGGATTTGAGAGGGATGTTCTTCAAATAACCGCCTTTGGTGATGACGCAGTATGCCTTGTATTCCGCTTCTTCTTCCAATTTCAGCGCCTCGTTCGGACGGCTGAATTCGTAAGCGATTTTGGTTTTGCGTTCTTGACCGTATTTTTTCTTGACCTCTTCAAGCTGCTTGATGATGTAGTTGTCGAGCTTGCGCGTGCTGGAAAGTAAGCTTTCGAGCTCTGCGATTTCTTTTTGCAGTTTTTCGCGCTCGCTGATTCGGTCTAAAATGTACTGGCGGTTCAAGTGACGCAGTTTAATTTCCGCGATGTATTCAGCTTGTTTTTCATCGATATCAAAGCCCTGACAAAGGTTGGGAACGACTTGCTTTTCTTGCTCGGTCTTGCGGATAATGGCAATGGCTTTGTCGATGTCAACGAGAATTTTTTCAAGACCCATCAAAAGGTGAAGCTTGGCTTCTTTTTGACCCAGCTCATAATAAAATTCGCGTCGCAAACATTCGCTTCGGAACGCGTGCCATTCGTTGAGAATATCGCGCACACCCAGCTGGTGAGGAGATCCGCCGATGAGAACGTTGAAATTGCAGGGGAAGCGGCACTCTAAATCGGTGGCTTTCAAGAGCTTTGCCATCAGTTTATCCGGATCGCTTCCGCGCTTGAGGTCGATGGTAAGCTTTAAACCGTCAAAGTCGATTTCATCGCGAATATCATTGATCTCGCGCAGCTTTCCTTCTTTGATGAGTGCAACGATTTTTTCGATGATCTGCTCTACCGTGGTGTTATAGGGAATTTGCGTGATTACGATTCGGTTTTCTTTCGGAACCGAGTGCCACACGGCGCGAAGCGAAAAAGACCCTTTGCCGGTTTCATAGATCTGTCGGATTTCTTCCGTGTCATACAGCAGTTCGCCGCCGGTAGAAAAATCGGGTCCCTTGAGAATGGAATAAAGGTCGGCCTCGGGATCGCGCATCAGTGCGATGGCGGCATCACAGGTTTCAATGAGGTTGAACGAACAAATGGAGCTGGCAAGACCGACGGCAATTCCCGTGTTCGGACAAACCAAAACGTTCGGGAAGGAAGAGGGGAGCAAGAGCGGTTCTTTCATGGTGGAGTCGTAGTTGTCCACCAAATCCACCGCTTCTTTGTCAATTCCGCCGAACAGCTCGGCACAGATCGGAGCGAGTTTCACCTCGGTGTAACGGGGAGCGGCGTAAGCCATTTTGGAATACTGCTTTCCGAATGCACCCTTGGAATCCACAAAGGGATGCAGAAGGGCCTCGTTTCCGCGCGTCAAACGAACCATCGTCTCGTAAATGGCGGCATCACCGTGGGGATTCAATCGCATCGTCTGTCCTACGACGTTGGCACTTTTGGTGCGGTTTCCCGTCATCAGCCCCATTTTGTACATCGTATACAAAAGCTTTCGGTGCGAGGGTTTTAAGCCGTCAATTTCGGGAAGCGCGCGAGAAATGATGGAGCTCATCGCATAGGGCATATAGTTTTCTCGCAGGGTTTCGGTAATGGGCTGCTCACGGATGATCGCGGGTTTGACTTCCGTGGGGGTAGCTGTGCTTTTTTTCTTTTTTCTTTCAGCCATCGTTCGTCCTCGATATTCAGATTAAAAATTCTGCCAAACTGCCACGTGTTTTTTCGTCGCAAACAGCAATCACAAGAATCCCGTTTGCTTCATAATCAATTTGCTGAACGTTGGCAGTTTTGTATAAATAAGACAGTTTTCCTGCATCCTTGTGGGGAATGAGAAAGGTGCATTGTTTTTTTGCCTTGGAAAGTTCCTCTTCGATTTTTTCAATCAACTCTTCCGTTCCTTTTCCTGTCTTTGCGGAAATGCAGACCGCGTTTTTATCGCGGGGAAAGACGGAAACGTTAAAACGACTTTCGTCCAAATCGGTTTTGTTCAGAACGTAAAGCATAGGGGGAGGGGAAGCATCCCTCTTTTTGTAAAGGTCGCATAAGATGTTTTCGGTGATGAGCATCTTTTGCTGGAATTTCGGATCGGAGGCATCCATCACCATCAAAACAAGGTCGCTGTATACCACTTCATCCAGTGTTGATTGAAAGGCATCCACCAAATGATGAGGCAATCGGTTGATAAAGCCGACCGTGTCTGTGAGAAGCACCTCGCCGAAGCGGGGAAGTTTGAGCCGTCTTGTGGTTGGATCAAGGGTGGCAAAGAGCTTGTTTTCTGCGAGAATATTGTCACGGCAAAGCTGGTTTAAAAGGGAGGATTTTCCCGCGTTTGTGTAGCCGGCAAGAGCGATCTGAAAGACGTTGTTCTTTTCGCGGCTTTTTCGTTGCGTCTGGCGCTTTTTTGCCAGGGCATCCAGATCCTCTTCCAATTTTTGTATCTTTCGTTTTACGTGACGTCGATCCATTTCGAGTTTGGTTTCGCCGGGGCCTCTGGTTCCGATTCCGCCGCCCAAACGGGAAAGGTCTTGACCCTGTCCGGAAAGCCGCGGTAAGGAATATTTTAAATTTGCGATCGCAACTTGGAGCATCCCCTCGCCTGTTTTTGCATTTTGAGCAAAAATGTCCAGAATCAGCATGGTGCGGTCGATGGCACGAACCCCATCCAAAGCGCTCTCAATGTTGCGAATTTGAGAGGGGGAGAGCTCGCAGTCGAAAACGACAAGATCAATGGTAAGTGTGAGGCAAAGATCAGCCAGCTCTTGCAACTTTCCGGATCCGATATAGGTCGCGTGCTCGGGTTTTTGCCGAATTTGGATCAGTCGTCCGCAAGAAAGGCCGCCTGCGGTGTCAAGCAGCGCTTCCAACTCATCCAGCGAGGAGTCGGTGTCCATCGGATCGGAGTCATCCAAAACAACGCTGACCAGAATGGCACGCTCGGGATTTGTATTTTCCGTTTCAAATCCGTCGGGAGTCTTGATTTCATCAAAAAAGTTCTTTTCCATACGTTATCCTTTTGATATAGAAAAAAGCGGTAACACCGGAACAGTGCAACCGCTTCAATCGTCCTATGCGGGCAATTTACCCGATAGATTATCTGCCAAACTTTTTGTTGAATTTATCAACGCGTCCGCCGGCATCCACGAATTTCTGTTTACCGGTGTAGAAAGGATGGCACTTTGCGCAAATATCCACGTGGACGTTCTCCTTGGTGGATTTGGTGGGGTATTCAGCACCGCAAGCGCAAATGATCACGGTATCTTTGTAGGAGGGATGAAGTCCTTCTTTCATTCTTTTCACCTTTTTCTGTTTTTATTTACGTTGCGATAAAAATCATCTCTCAACGACATTGCATTTTATGTTAACACAGATAAAATAAAAAATCAAGGGTTAAAATGATTTTTTTTTGAAATTACTCCAAATTTTCTCGTTGCAGCAAAAAAGTGATAAGGGAGCGCGAAAGGGTAAACGCCAACTTGCTTTGATATTCTTCGTCTGCAAGTTTTTTTGCATCTTCGTGATTGGATAGAAAGCCGCATTCAATCAAGACGGCGGGAGATAAAATGCGGTCTAAAATGTAAATGGAGCCCTTCGGGTCCATGACCTGCCTTTTGTTTTCCGGTTGCAACAGAGCTTTGGTGTCGTTTTGAATTTGCAGAGCCAGAACCTTGCTCGTCGGGTCATTGCCGGAATAGAAAACCTGAAGACCGTTGTATTTTTCGATCGGCAAAGCATTCATATGAATGCTGACAAATACCGCTTCCGGATGCTCTTTTGCAAGATCGACCCGTGCGATGAGATCCGCCAGTTTTCGAGAGCTTGTTTTGTTCGAGGTCAGCATTTGATTTTCGGTTCTCGAATAGATCACGCGGATGCCCGCCTCTTCCAAAAACGGACCGATTGCTTTTGCAACGGATAAGTTGAGGTCTTTTTCTTCTTCTCCCAAAACGGAAACGGTTCCGGAGTCAACCCCGCCGTGTCCCGGATCCAATATCACGGTTTTTTGTATGCCGCCTTGCTGCGTGACAGAAACCGGTTGTGTTTTCGGATGTGCGCTTTGTTCTAATGTGCGGAAGAGGAAGGAAAACAAAAGAATAAAGAAA
>JAZNNH010000011.1:0-5752 GCA_045580105.1 Eubacteriales bacterium
AGTTTATCTTTCACTTATCGTGCACCTCACTTTCTGCTTGATTTTACCACATTTGTTTGATATAATCAAGTGGTATCTTACAAATTTTGATAGAAAACAAGGTGGATCCGTATATTTCCCACTGTTGTAAATTATCAAACAATCAACCTTTGTAACACAAAACCTTTTTCATCAAGCTAAGAGGAGAAAAACAATGAATATGCTTACTGTAACTGCGCCGGAAAAAGCCACCTGCGGTCTCTATCCGAACACTCCCACCAAAAGGGATTTTAGTTGTATTAAACCCGAAAATGCAATCCCCAGCACCTCGGCTTCGACAAAAGAGGGAATCACCACCTATTCCTACGCCGACTTAGAACCCGGTGTTTATCACTGCGCCGCCACAATGGAGGGCTATAATTCTCTGTGCCGCTTGGTCCACCATACAGGAAACACTCAGGTGGAAATGAAAATGGATCCGTTAGCTGGCAATGGCTATGAAGCCGGCTTTGTTATGCTTTATTCCACGGAGTTTGAGAAAAACGCACTGCAATCCGACCCCGATCTGTGGGGACCTGAATATAAAAAATTGTTCTGCACTCCTCAGTTTATGCCCGGAAGACCCGGCCGTCATCAGCAAACCACCAACGAGGAAGCAAAGGACTTTATCGCAAAACTGAATGCAAACTGCGAGTATATGCACGTATTCAGTTTGGGCAAATCTCCCAAATACGGCTATGATATGCCTCTGGTTCTCTTTACCCGTGAGCCGGTTAAAAATCTCACCTTGGAAGAAGCGGCAAAGCTGGTTCGTGGCAACGGCAAGCCCACCATTCAGTACCTTGCTCAGTGTCACTCCACCGAGCCGGCATCCACCGAGGGTGCGCTTGCGATGATGGTTTCGCTCTGCGGTGACTACGGAAAGGTGTTGGATTCCGTCGACATCTACATCATTCCCCGCGTAAACCCGGACGGAGCATTCGAGGCCATACGAGTCGCTCCTGCAACCGGTGAAGATATGAACCGCGACTATCTATATATGTGCAACACCGAGCTTCGCATGGTAGCCGCCGCCTTTAATATGTTCCGTCCCGAGATCGCAATCGACGGTCACGAAGCATATCACAGAATCCTTTCTACCGAAAACCACATTTGTGCCGATCTGCAAGTCCAGACCGGCGCAGGTTCGTTAAATCACCCCGCAGAAATGACTAAACTCGTCGTGAAAATGGCGAAAAAAGCTTTCGAAAGGGCTCGCAGTTTAGGACTGCGCAACCACTTCTTCGCAAATCTGGCTTCTGCTGCAGGCGGTGCCGCAGGAAGCAGCTATTTCGGAACCAGAAACTGCTTGTCTTTCCTTGCGGAAACACCCGGTCAGGTTGTTATGGGAATGACCGCCATGGAACGCCGCGTTATGTCACAATACGCCTTGGCCTCCTCTGTAATCGACTATGCCGTCGAACACGCCGACGAGGTGATGACGACCGTACATAACAGCAGGGAATATATGTGTAAAACCGGCCCTGTCTATGACGAAAACGATCTGTTTGTTCTCGAGCACAAAACCTTACCGACCGGCACTTGGTCCACTCCTTTGTTGGACGTTGCCACCGGACTTCCGGTAGACCCCGACTATACCTTGCAGTATCAAGAACAGCCAGAAGCCGCCATCACTCGCACCCGTCCCACCGCTTACGTCATTGAAAAAGGACTTCCCGAAGAAAAAGAGATTCTTCGCCTGGCCTGCAATCACGATCTGGAGTATTACACGCTCCCTGCCGGCAAATCGATTTCTTTGCAACAATATAAAAAGACGGAGGAGGGAATTGAGTTGTCGAAGGAAGAAAGTGTTTGCTTTGAAAACGGCGCTTTGGTATTCCCCAACACGATCGACTCCACCGTTCTTTGCGTCGTGATGGAACCGGACTTTAACCCCTCGAATCCCGATCGAAAAATGACCCTCCTTCGTATGGGTCTGATCGCTCCCAATCAAGAGGGAATGCTCCCGCTCTACCGTTACTGCCACACTCTGATTCACGGGAAAGTGTCGGAAGAATAAAGATTTTGATCTAAAAAGGGACGCCCAACTATGTCCCTCTTTTCGGAGTTTTGTTTCTTAATGAAAAGTGGGAGCGCGGACTCTCTTTGGAGCAGTCCTTGTCATAGCGGCAAGTGTAATCACCGCATTATGATTTTAAAAAAGCAAAAAAGGATTGACCAAATCGGTCAATCCTTTTCTTTTATCTGGTATTTTCTTCGTCCAAATAGTCTTTCTTTTGCTCCACTTTATCAAACTGAAAGATCTGACTTGCGTACAAACCGCTGTTACCCGAAAGAACGAAACAGATCACGCAAACCAGTGCGAAAATTGGCAAGTTTGCACTGCCGAACAGTTCAACACTTAAAATGATAGAAGCGAAGGGGGAATTGGTGACACAGCAGAATAGGCCAACCAGTCCCAATGCACCGCAGATTCCCGGATCGAGTCCTAAAAGTGCCCCAAAAACACACCCGAAAGTTGCGCCGATACAAAACGTGGGTACAATCTCTCCGCCTTTGAATCCTGCCGACAAGGTTACAGCGGTAAAGACAAGTTTGAAAAGAAAATCGAACCAATTTGCCTGACCGCCAACGGCGCGTAACGCCATCTCCATTCCTGCACCATTATAGCGATGATCTCCCACAACAGCAGTCATTCCTACAATGATCACCGCGCCAAGAGCAATTCGCAACCACTGATTTGAAATCAAATGTTTTGCGGCGTGTTCTGCCTTGTGAAACAGAAAACACATTCCGATGCCAAGAAAAGAGAGAGCAACTGCCAGCCCAACCACACAAATCAGTGTTTTCAGATTTAAATTCAGAACGGTATCTAAAATCACACCCTCAGCGTGAACGCCAAAGAATAGGGAAACGCGACTTGCAATAAAAGCCGATAAAAAGCACGGCAACAGGGCTGGAGAAAAAATCGAACCAACCGATTCGAACTCCATGCAAAACAGGGCAGCGGTGACCGGAATTCCAAACAGTCCGGCAAAGACGGATGCCATCCCGCTCATGACCATCACCTTGCGATCCTTTGAGGATAGGCGATAGGCGAAGCGCTTTTCCCAAAAAAGAGGCAATCGATCCGCCTAATTGCAAGGATGCGCCCTCGCGCCCCGCGGAACCGCCGAAAAGATGCGTCATAACCGTGGAAATAAAAATTGCCGGTGCAACAGCGATCGGAACGTCACGACCGTACAAAGCGGCATCGATTATCTCGTTGGTTCCTTTGTTGTTTTTAATCCCTAGAATCTTATAAAGCAGTATCGTCAAAAGACCGGCCACAGGCAACAAGAAGATGACAAAGCGATACTCTTGCCTTATGTTCGTTACAAGCTGCAATACAAAATGAAATCCCGCGCCGACAAGACCACCGAGAGTGCCCATCAGGCCACCGAGCAATCCCCATTTGATAACAGTAACAATGTATTCTTTCGGACGAAGCAAACGATTCAACCAAGCCATAACAAGTCATTCTTTCTACATATTTTGGCATATTTTAACACAAAAAAACGGAATTGGCAAGGCAAAATCCGACCAAAAGACTTGCGACACTTTGTCCTATGATGGTTACTTGACTGAGTACAGAAAAAACACATTCACCGATCAGTGAATGTGTTTTTATTTGATCTTATTATTTAGATTATAAAATTACAGTGAGCCAATAAATTAATCCGTATATCACACTTGCCACCGTGCCGTACACAATAACAGGCCCTGCGATCGTAAACATTTTAGCACCAACACCCAATACAAACCCTTCTGCTTTGCTGTCGATGGCAGGAGAGCACATTGCATTTGCAAATCCCGTAATGGGAACCAGCGTTCCGGCTCCTGCTTTTTTTGCCAATTTGTCAAACCATCCCAGACCGGTAAATAAGCATGCCAAAAAGATCAAAACAATCGGTACGATCGTTTTCACGTTTTTTTCCGATATTTGAAAAGTCTGCAAGAAATTTCGAATGCATTGACCAATCACGCAAATCAACCCACCGACGAAAAATGCCCAGATACAATCGTAAATTAAATGTGATTTTTTTGCGTGCTTTTTGGAATACTCCTGATAAGACGTTTTCATTCCATTCTCCTATCTTGACATATAGATTGAGCGGTTTATAATATTGTTGGAGTTTGCAAAACTTGGGGTGGGGAAGTTGCGTCATTTCGATTGGCGGAAAAATAGATGCAGGGTTTGGTACCGTTTGAAAAAATGCTATCCCTCACGTCATAATGCAAACGACAAGCCCCATCGTGGCGATGAACGCAATTCTTTCGACAGATGATTTCGTAATTCATTTTCAGTCACCTCAAATTTTATTTTGTGTAGAAAAAGAGATTTTATGAATTTAAATGGTATTGATATTCAAACCGCAAAAAAATCCGATGAACAAGAAATTCGCCGTCTGTGGAAGGACTGTTTTGATGACGATGATTCCTATTTAGACTTATATTTTCAGAACCATACAAATTTTGAACAAATCATCCTTCTGAAACTGGATGGCAACATCATCGGAATGATCCATCAGCTTCCTTGTAAAATTATAAACGGAAAAGATGCTTTATATTGGTATGCCGTCGGAATTGCTCCGAATTTCAGAAATAAGGGCTATTTTAAGCACTTTTGTTCAGAAGTTTTAAAGCAAAATCAAAAAAACGGTTTTTCCAACGTCTGTCAGCCGATAAAAGGCCTCGAAGCAGTTTATCAAAAACTCGGATTTTGCTATGCTTACTTTGCCAAGGAAACCTCGTTTTTTGGGAATAGCAGCAGTGATCCTATTATCAAATTACAGAAAGCGGTCCCGGAAGATTTTAACATGATTGCTCTGGAAAAGGGGAGTGTTTCTTGGGATGCAAACCATATCAAATATGCCCTGACGGAAAATCTGTTTTGCGAAGGCAAGAATCTGAAATTTCAATACCAAGAAAAAAACTACGTTTTTATGGCAATCAAAAAAGATGATTCTTTTTTGCTGGATCATACCAACATACCACCGGACGTGGCCGCGTCCGTTCAAAATTCAATTCTAAAAAAACTGGGCTGCAGTCAATTTATTTTAAGGCATAGCGCCAATCGGGAAAGTGAAAACCGCTTTATTGTCGGCTTATCAGATGATTGCGCCGTGAATGATGCCTCTCAGTTAACCTTTACTCTTGCTTAGAAAAAGCAAATTCGAGGGGAATAGAAGAGAATACACCCAAATAATTTCCTAAAATTCAACATAGCCAATTATACAAAATGCGAGTTTTGTGTATGTTCGGGGGGCAGGGCTGAGGGCGTTTATCAAGCAAGAGAGCAAAGGGACGAACAGACCCTGCGGCAACGTGACAGGACTCGCGGAACTCGGCGCTCCTTCCCCTTGGGGAAGGCGGGGGATTGGGGGAGCTCTACCGCCAACGGCGGCAACCTTGTTGCCAGAGCGAGGATCAGACGGAATCGAGCGCGACCCCGACGGAAGGGCGGTCGAGGAGCAACGCGCCGCAGAGCGAGGGAGCGAAGCGACCGAAGAGACCCCCGACGGCGACAGTGGCCGCGCCGATTCCACCAAAGCTTGGACAGGGGCACAGAGCCGAGGTGCCCCCGGAGGGCGCCCGACCGGGCGAACGAGCAAAGGAGCGAATTGAGGGAGCAAAGCGACCGACCCTGAGCGACCGGGACGGGGGCACCAACGGCAGGGCACCCATATACAGCGCCGGGCGAAGCCTGCGCCGCAAGGCGGGGCGGAGCTGG
>JAZNNH010000012.1:0-38502 GCA_045580105.1 Eubacteriales bacterium
GACAGAGTAACAAAACTCTGTCGGCTCATTTTTTTAGCGGATGCCGTAGTTTTCGATCACGAAATCCATATCCTTGTCGCCGCGACCGGAAAGGTTGATCAAAACAGAACCCTTGTCCATCTGTTTTGCCAGCTTCATCGCATAGGCGACGGCATGAGAGCTCTCAATGGCGGGGATGATGCCCTCCATACGGGCAAGTTTGAAGAACGCGTCGATGGTTTCTTCATCGTCGATGACGTCGTATTTGACTCTGCCGATTTCCTGCAAGAATGCGTGTTCGGGACCGGAGGAGGGGTAATCCAAACCGCTTGCCACCGAGTAAACGGGGGCGGGCTCGCCGTTTTCGTCCTTGAGCATAATGCTGTTAAAGCCGTGCATAATGCCTTCGGTTCCGTATTTCAAGCTGGCGGCGTGATCGCCAAGCTTCGGGCCTCTGCCCAAAGGTTCGATTCCGTAAATATCCACGGGGTCGTTCAAAAATCCGGCAAACAGGCCTGCCGCATTGGAACCGCCGCCCACGCAAGCAACGACGGCGTCCGGCAAGTGACCGGTCATTTCGACAAACTGCTCTCTGGCTTCAATTCCCACAACGCTCTGGAAGTCGCGCACCATCATGGGGAAGGGATGCGGACCGAGGACAGAGCCGATGCAGTAAATGGAATCTTTATATTCGCTGCTGTAGGCATTGAAGGCGGCGTCGACTGCTTCCTTGAGGGTTTGCAGTCCGTGGGTAACCTCCACGATGTTCGCACCGAGAATCTTCATTCTGGCAACATTGGGCGCCTGCTTCTTAATGTCCACAGAACCCATATAAATGTCACATTCCAAACCGAAGTATGCGGCCGCGGTAGCAAGGGCAACACCGTGCTGACCGGCACCGGTTTCGGCAATGACTTTCTTCTTGCCCATGTATTTGGCAAGAAGCACCTCGCCCATACAGTGGTTGAGCTTGTGCGCGCCGGTATGGTTCAAATCTTCGCGCTTGGCGTAAAGCTGAACTTTTCCGCCCAAGAAATCAGACAGGCGCTCCAAGTGAGAAACCGGAGTGGGTCTGCCTTGGAACTCCTTGCGGATGCGGCGAAGCTCGGCAATAAATTTTCTGGACTGACAGATGGAAAAATACGCTTCGGTAATTTCTTCCATCGCATTTTTCAATTTTTCATCGATATAAACACCGCCGAACTTTCCGAAAAAGCCGTCCTTATCCGGATAATGATTAAAATAGGTATCAAAATCAATTCCGTTGAGTTTCATTTTCTTTTCCTCCAAAATCAAAATAGATCAATCGGTTTTTGTCTTATCATTGGCTTTTTTGCTGTCGTGGAAAACAAGGTATGGACGCGCAGAAAACAAAAAAGCCCCAAACGGAAATCCGTTCGGGGCGAATCTACTGATCCGCGGTGCCACCCAAATTCATCGCACGGCGATGCACTCATGTACCAACATACACGTCCGAGGTAACGGTCGGTCCCGTCTCCCCTACTCTGCCAAAGCATTTGGGTTTGCCCTCGCAAGTCCATTCCTTCGACCTTTCTTTGCTGCCCTCGCACCAACGGCAACTCTCTGAAAAAGAAGCAGTCAAACTACTACTCTTGCTCTACGGTTTTTATCAGTATAGCAAAGCGAGAAAAGTTTGTCAAGCATTTTCCTCGAAAGCGATTTTTCCTGCCATCTCGCAAATGACATCCGCCGTAAGGTCCTTGTTCTCTGTTAAAAAGCCGATCATTTTCTTTGCTTTCTCTTCCCGGGTCAACACCAGCATCACGGAATAAACGTCTTCTTTGGGAACTGCTTTTTCCGAAAGAAGCGAAAGCAGTTGCCTTTGCCATTCTTTCAATTCCATCTTACACTCCGTAAATCAAAATTCCAAGCACTGCCGCGATCCCGATGGACAAAATGGGGGAAATGGTTTTCTTTTTCCACAGGCGATAGGCGCAGCGAACGGCAAACACAAGTGCAAAGACCAAAATGGTTTTCCACTCAGTAAAGAAAGCATCGGTCAGGGGAAGCGCAAAAAGAGAGTCGATCTTGGGAAACAATCCCGAAACGATAAAAAACAGACCCGTGGAAAGGATGATTCCTATGACACAGGGTTTGATGGTATCCAGCACCGTGCGGGTTCCCTCTTTTTCCATAAAGCCGGACAGAAATTTTGCAATGAGCAAAATGATGACAAAAGAGGGGGTGATCGCACCCAGTGTGGCAGCCACAGCACCGAGCGCACCGCCGGTTACGGTTCCGATGTAGGTGGCGGTATTGACCATAATGGGGCCGGGTGTGGATTCGGCAACGGCGAGAATGTAGGAAAACATATCATCACTAACGCCCCAAGAAGCGTTTTGTGAAACCGCATCCTGAATCAAGGGAATGGAACCGAAGCCACCGCCAAACGTAAACAGTCCGATTTTTAAAAATTCCCAAAAAAGGTGAAGATAGTGCATCATTTTTTCCCCTCTCCTTTCCGGATCTTACGAACCCCGTAGAGCATCAGCCCCACGATCGCAGAGATCAAAATCAAATAGATCGAAGAGAAGGCGAGAACGTGGAGTTTCACCAAGAAGATAACGACAAAAGCAAGCACAAACAAAACCTGGTTCAGGGGATTCTTTTTCATTTTGCGGAACATTTTCAAGCCCGCGGCAAAGATGAGAAATGCGACCGCCGCTTTGATTCCGCGAAAGGCGTTTGCCACCCAAGTGATGGCAAGAAAGTTTTCCAAGAACAGAGCGATGACGTAAAGCAGGACCAGCGAAGGCAAAACCACACCCGACGTGGCGGCCACAGAGCCAAAGAAGCCCCCGACTTTATAACCGACAAACGTTGCGGTGTTAATGGCAAGCGGACCGGGAGTGGATTCTGCCACCACGGTCAGATCCATCATTTCATCGTGAGAGAGCCATTTTTTGTTGCTGACCACTTCGTTTTCAATGACGGAGATCATCGCATAGCCGCCACCGAAGGTGAACGCCCCGATCTTCAAAAAAGTCAGAAACAAGGCGAGAAGCTTGTTTTTCTCTTTTGTCATATCCTGTTTTCCTCTCTTAAAAATTCTTGCAGAATTTCTGCCGCCCCCTCCACAATACGAGTGCAGGGACGGTTGGCGTAATACGACGGGGTCCGATCAGAAGCCGTGCCGCCCACCGTCGCGTTGTTTTTCAACAGCTCTCGGCAACAAAGCGTGCCGAAGCGGGCGCGAAATCGCTCGCCCAGTTTTTGCACGCGCGGGTACAGAAGATCTTTTTCCGGATGATTGATATCATCATAGCCAAAGAGATTTCCCACAACCAGCGTCATTCCGCTGAACGCGCCGCACACTTCCCGCATTCTTCCAAATCCCCCGCCAAAGGGCGAAGCCAAGCGAAGTGCCTGACCCTCTTCCAGATCCAAAAGCGGAGCGAAGGCGCCGCAAATCGATTGCGCGCAGTTATATCCCTCCAAAAACAGCTCCACAGCTCTCTTGGAATAGTCCGCGTTTTTGTTTTGCATTAAAACTTCTCCGTTCATAAAAATTCTCCGGCTTTCGGCCGGAGAATTTACTGATTAGTCCAAAGGAATTTCTTTGGAACAAGCGGGGCACGGAAAGGTTTCCGTCTCCGGTTCTTCCTCGAAGCAAACGGTTTCACCGCAGTGGGGACACTCGACTTCGTAGCAATCCTCTTCTTCGCAATCGTCGCAGCAGCAACAATCGTCATCGTCGAATTCACCGAAGAGTTCTTCTTCCACGTTGGTCAGATCTTCGTCCATTGCTTCCAGATATTCGTTGATGTCATCCACGTCATCCTGACACTGGGTTACTTCCAACGCCAGATCTTCCAGAATGTCAGCCATGAGCTTGATGATCTTTCCTTCTTTGGTTTCCGCCTGGAAATCAAGGCCTTCCATCAGCCCTTTCAGATAAGCAACCTTTTCGGTAACGGTCATATTCTTTCTCCTTTGAAATTAAACTCTTTCGAGATATTCACCGGTACGAGTATCGATCTTGAGAACGTCGCCCTCGTTCACGAACAAAGGAACTTTGATCTGTGCGCCGGTTTCCAGCGTTGCGGGCTTGGAAGCGCCGGTTGCGGTGTCACCCTTGAAGCCGGGATCGGTCTGGGTTACAGCCAATTCTACGAACATCGGGGGTTCTACGGCAAATACGTTTCCCTTATAAGACAATACTTTGCAAATCATTTCTTCTTTGACAAATTTGAAGTTGTCACCCACCAGATCGTGAGAAACCATCAAATCTTCCCAGGTTTCGGTATCCATGAAATGATACAGATCGCCATCGTCGTAAGAATACTGCATTTCTTTTCTTTCTACGAAAGCGGGGGGGAATTTTTCAGTGGGGTTAAAGGTTTTTTCCACCACGGAACCGGTGATCACATTTCTGAGTTTGGTACGCACGAATGCGGCACCTTTACCGGGTTTTACGTGCTGAAATTCGATGATCTGCATAACAGCGCCATCCATTTCAAAGGTTACGCCGTTTCTGAAATCGCCTGCTGTAATTGCCATAATGTCCTCCAAAATCAAATAAAAATCAAATTACAGGGTAATTATACAACTTTTTTTGCCGTTTGGCAAGATGTATTTACAAAAAATGCCATTATAATTCCAAAAGCTCTTTTGGGGTGGTGTTCAGATTTTCCGCGCCACCCTCGCGCACGACCACAAGGTCCTCGATTCTGACACCGAATTCACCGGGCAAATAGATTCCCGGTTCCACGGAAAGAACGGCGCCTGCCGGAATGCGCTCTTCCGAGCGAGGGCCAAAGCCCGGAGCTTCGTGAATTTCCAGCCCGATGCCATGGCCGGTGGAATGTCCGAAATAAGAACCGAAGCCGGCGGAAATGATGGTATTTCTTGCGGCGTCATCCACTTCTTTTCCCGTGACCCCTGCCCGAACCGCAGACAACGCATTTTTTTGTGCCGAAAGAACCGTATCGTAAACCAAGCGCATTTTTTCATCGGCTTTTCCGAGGCAAACAGTGCGAGTCATATCGGAGCAGTACCCATCCAGCACGCATCCGAAATCCATGGTGATGAAGCAGTTCTTTTTCAAAGGCACCTCGGTCGGAGTGCCGTGCGGCAAGGAAGAACGGGTGCCGGACACGCAAATGGTCGAAAAGCTGGCGCCGGAGGCACCCTGCCGTTTCATATAGTACTCCAATTCCGCCGCCACACTCTGCTCGCTTCTTCCCTCTTTAAGGCGGGGCAAGATGTAGCAATACGCCTCCTCGGCAAGGGCTTGCGAAGCGCGAATGCGCACAATCTCTGTTTCGGTTTTGACAATTCGCATCTCTTCTATGCGCCGTCCCATCGGCGTAAAGCGCGAGCCGGGATACGCTTTTTCTAAGCCGGAAAGCTTCGCCACGGTCAAAAATAAATCTTCAAACCGAACGATCGGGGCTTGTCCCTGCTCGGACAGGGCGGAAAAATCTTTGGAAAACGCGGCGGGCGAAAGCTGCAGGCCAACACTTAACTGTCCTTTTTGCTGCTTTAAGCACGCCATTTCATAATAACGGGAATCCAGATACAACACCGCATTTTCTCGCGTCACGAACAAAACGCCGTCGGAAGAAGTAAAGCCGGTCAGATACCGACGGTTGACGGGAGAAAACAGAAGGGCGCATTCCTGCGCCGCTAAGGTCTTTTGAAACTCGTGAAGCGGATTCATTTTGCATTTTCCTTTTGTTTTCTTTTGTGGTAAAGCGCAACAAACGGTTTTTCGAGTTGCCGTTTGAAGCGGAAAAAGCGATTTTCCACCGGTTGAATGGGAGAAACCGTGACAGCGAACGCGCCCCAAAGGCGAGCCGCCAACACGTCGGTCAGAAGCTGATCTCCCACCAAAAGCACCTGCTTCGGAGTCACCTTAAAATGCGTGAAAACCGGTTTGAGTGCCCGCTTGAGCGGCTTGTGGGAATCGGGAACGGCAAAATAGCCCAGTTCCCGATTGAACGTTTCCACTCGCTCAGGGCTGTTATTGGAAACGAGTGCAACCCGAATTCCGCGTTTGACCAAGGACTCCAAAAGAGTTCGAATTTGTTGGGTGGGCAAAGGCGTTTCGTAAGAGACGAGTGTATTGTCAATGTCAAACACCACCACCTGAACGCCTTGTTCAAAAAAGGTTTCAAAGGGGATGTCGGTGACCGTTTTGCAAATCAAATCGGGGATCAAAAGAGATGCCGGTGTTGTCATAAAAATGCTCCTTTTGATTCGTTTTTCCTTATTGTACCACAAATCACAAAGGGAGAAAAGAGTTTTTCGAAAAATTACAAGCTCTTCGCCATGATCTCTTTTTTGAGTTTTCCGATGATCTTTTTTTCCAATCGCGAAATATAAGACTGAGAGATTCCCAGCTTTTCCGCCACTTCCTTTTGGGTCATTTCCCGCCGCCCCATCAGCCCAAAGCGATACGATATGATTTCCCGATCGCGGCCGGAAAGCTTCATCACGGCATTCATCAGAATTTTGCGATCCTCTTCCCGCTCCAATTCCCGATGAATTTCCTCTCCGTCGGAACCCAAAATGTCCCCCAAAAGCAGTTCGTTCCCATCCCAATCCACGTTGAGCGGTTCATCGATGGAAATTTCCTGCCGTCCGCGTCCGGCTTTTCTTAAAAACATCAAAATTTCATTTTCGATACACTTGGAGGCATAGGTGGCAAGCTTGATGTTCTTGTCGGAGCGGAAGCTGGTGACCCCTTTGATCAGACCGATGGTTCCGATAGAGATCAGATCTTCCATTCCGACACCGCTGCTCTCAAATTTTTTGGCAAGATACACCACGAGCCGAAGATTGTGCTCGACCAAAAGATTGCGACATTGCAGGGTTTCCTCTCCCCGCTCCATCTTTTCAATGCAAAGCCGTTCCTCCTCCGCCCCCAAGGGTGCGGGCAGCTCCTCCGAGCCGTTGACGTAATATACTTCGTAAAACAAGTCGCGGGAACGCTGCTCCTCCCGCCACCTCCGGAACTTGACGATCCATTTTCGAATCCACGAAATGCAATGCTTCACGTTTCTCCTCCTCATATCACAGAAAGCGGCACAAGGCAGGGGCAACCTGCATAACCGCCGCCGCTGAAATCCAGCGCCACTAAAATGGGTTCTTCTTTTTGTTTTCGTTTTCCCGGACGGTGAAAGCGAACCGCTTTGGGCAAAAAGGCAAACAGATGACCGGCCCCCGATGCCGTTTTCATCGAAATGGGAACGACCCCCTCTCCCTGTCCCAAGCGAAGGCGCAAAATCTCTTCGGTGCTCAGAAGCGTTTGCGCATACTCCGCTTTCAAAAGGATGACGGGATTTCCGCTTTCGGGATCACACAAAAACGCGGCACTGTCCACCAAGCCGTAAAGATGCTCCTCGTTTTCTCCGTTCAAGATAGAAAGAGAGATGACTCTGCTTTCCATTTTCCGCTTGACTCGTCTCCCCCAAAGAAGAAATGCGCCGTAGGCAAAGAAAACGGCCGCCAAAAACACCCCCAACGTCACCCCGCTTTTCGTGCCGAGTGCGTAATAAGAAATCGCTTCTAACGCACCGCCCAAGAAAAAAGAGGCAAAAAAGGCAAACAGAGAAAGAAAGGTCAATCGGCGCAAAGACCTGCGCCCGAACGCGATGAGAATCATCGGCAAAAAGGAAACAAGACCCAAAATAAGCGTCAGATACCGTCCCACGCTCCAAAGAAGCAAACAGGTGGAGCAAAGCGCGCCGAACGTGCTTGCCGCAAGCAATCGAAGCCACTTCGTCTTCTCCGAGCAGATCCAGCCCGCCAAGAGCAACAGAACCCCGTCCATCAAAAAATTCCAAAGAAAATACAGATCCAAATATACGATTTCTTTCATCTTCGCCTCCTAACACGATTATAGAACGCCGCGCGAAACTTTTTTGTCAAAGAAGGGCGAAGCGCATTTTCGGCGAAGCAGTTCGGCGACGATCTTTTTTCCACATCTTTTTTGCAGATTTTTCGGTCAGCCGGTTGAAAAGATGTTTTTTTTATATTATAATAGGGCTTAGGTATTTATATTTTAAATTATATTAAAATACATCAAGATAGGATCGAACGAAAAAATGGGCAAATCTGGCTTTGACAATCAACTTTATTTAAAACTGCAATCAGAACGAATCAAAGAGCGCATCGGCAAGTTCGGCGGCAAATTATATTTGGAATTCGGCGGAAAACTCTTCGACGATTTTCACGCCTCGCGCGTGCTTCCCGGCTTCCAGCCCGACAGTAAAATCCGCATGCTGATGCAGCTGAAGGAAGAAGCGGAAATCGTTCTGGTGGTCAACGCCTTTGACATTGAAAAGAATAAAGTGCGCGGAGATTTGGGTATCACTTACGATCAGGACACCCTGCGCTTGATCGACGCCTTCCGCGGATGCGGTCTCTTGGTGGGAAGTGTTGTCTTGACCCGTTTTTCCGGACAGCCCTCCGCCATCAAATTCCGTCAAAAGCTGGAAGCGCTCGGCGTTCGCGTGTTCTGTCATTACACCATTGAAGGGTATCCGGAAGATATTCAGAAGGTCATCAGCACCGAGGGATACGGAAAGAACGATTACATTGAAACGCAAAAGAGTCTGATCGTGGTCACCGCACCCGGACCGGGAAGCGGAAAAATGGCAGTTTGCCTTTCTCAGTTGTACCACGAGCATCTTCGACATGTGAAAGCCGGCTATGCCAAGTTCGAAACCTTCCCCATCTGGAATCTTCCGCTCAATCATCCGGTCAACCTTGCTTATGAAGCGGCAACCGCCGATTTGAACGACGTCAATATGCTCGATCCCTTCCATTTGGAAGCGTACGGAAAAACCGCGGTCAATTACAACCGTGACGTCGAAATCTTTCCGGTGGTAAAAGCCATGTTCGAAACCATCTACGGTTCGTCCCCCTATAAATCCCCCACCGATATGGGCGTAAATATGGCGGGCTTTTGCATCACCGACGACGAGGTCTGCAAGAAGGCCTCTTGCAACGAGATCCTGCGTCGCTATTTCACCGCCCTTTGCGATATGCGAAAAGGAATTCCGGTCGACGGTGCCATTTCCAAATTAAAGCTCTTGATGACGCAGGCCAAAATCGGACCGGAAGACCGCGCGTTTGCCCAAGCGGCAAGAGATAAAAAAGATCAGACAGGGGAACCTGCCGCATCGTTGGAGCTGCCCGACGGCACGGTGGTGGTCGGCAAGACGTCGAAGCTGATGGGTGCCTCCTCCGCTCTGATTCTCAACGCCCTGAAGGCCTTGGCCGGCATTGACAAAGAAGTGGATTTGATTTCCCGCGAGGTCATTGAACCGGTTCAGGAATTGAAAATCAAGAATCTGGGCAATCACAACCCCAGACTTCACACCAACGAAGTGCTCATCGCCCTGTCCATTGCGGCGGCACACGATCAAAATGCAAAGTTCGCCTTCGATCAGCTTCCCCGTTTGAAGGGGTGTGAAGTGCATTCTACGGTCATTCTCACCGAAACGGATGCCGGAACCTTCCGAAAACTGGGCATGAACCTAACTTGCGATCCGGAATATCAAACCAAAAAGCTATTTCACAATTAAGTGAGAGGATATCATCTATGAAAATTCTTGTTACGGGCGGCACCGGCTTTATCGGTTCCCACACCACAGTCGAACTCATTGCAGCAGGGCACGAAGTGGTCATTGTTGACAATCTTTGCAACTCCAAGGTCAGTGTGCTGGACGACATCCAAAAAATCGCCAAGGCGCGCCCCGTCTTTTACGAGGCAGACATTCGCGATCGGGATGAAATGAATCGGATTTTTGAAGAAAACAGTATCGACGCCGTGATTCATTTTGCAGGACTGAAAGCAGTTGGCGAATCGACGCAGATTCCGATGGAATACTATCACAACAACATCACCGGAACGCTGGTTCTTTGTGACGTGATGAGAGCGCACGGATGCAAGACGATCGTCTTCTCCTCTTCCGCTACCGTTTACGGAATGAACAACACCGCGCCGTTCAAGGAAGATATGCCGACCTCCTGCACCAATCCTTACGGTTGGACCAAACTGATGCTCGAGCAGATTTTGACCGACATCGCTCACTCCGATCCGGAATGGAGCGTGGTCCTGCTTCGCTATTTCAATCCCATCGGAGCGCATCCGTCGGGACACATCGGCGAAAACCCCAGCGGCATTCCCAACAACCTCTTCCCCTACATTGCCAGAGTCGCCGCAGGAACGCTTCCCTGTCTTTCGGTTTTCGGCAATGATTACGACACGCCCGACGGAACCGGTGTCAGAGATTATATCCACGTGGTGGATTTGGCTTTGGGACACCTGAAAGCCCTCTCGTACGCGCTCTCCCACAAGGGTGCGGAAGCGATCAATTTGGGAACCAGCCGCGGCACCAGCGTATTGGAACTGGTTTCGGCGTTTGAAAAAGCAAGTGGGGTCAAAGTCAACTACAAAATCACCGAGCGCAGACCGGGCGATATCGGCTCTTGCTATGCCGATACGAAGAAAGCCGAAGAGCTTCTCGGCTGGAAGGCAAAATATAACATCGAAGATATGTGCCGCGACGGCTGGAATTACATCAACAAAAAATGAAACCAATGAATTTAAAACGAAAAAGAAGAACCCGCAATCAGCTCATCACGGTCATCACCATTCTCGTCCTTTGCGCGTGTCTTGCCGCATTTCTCTATTTCTTTCAAAAACCCATCGTTCTCCTTTCTCCAAACACCCGTTTTCCCGTAAGAGAAACGGTCTTTTTGCACGATCTGGTTCCGGAAGTAAAATACGGAACTTTGGTGACCGAAGATCTCTCCTTTGACTCCCCGACTGCCGGAACGCAGCAAATCACGTTTTTGGTTCGTGACCGTTTGGGCATTCTGCGCGAGCAAACGCTTGTCATCGAGTTTTACGACAACATTCCCCCAACCATCAGCGCGCCGGAAGAGATCACCGTTTTGGCAGGGGATTCCATCGATTTGACCGAACGGGCTACGGCAACGGATGACACCGGTACTCCCTGTTCTGTTTTTGTTTCGGGATCATATGATAGTACTACCCCCGGGCAATATCCTCTTGTCTTTACTTCCTCCGACAGCTCGGGAAATACGGCGAAAAAGGAGTTTACCTTGGTGGTTCTTGCTCTTCCCTTTGACGAAAACGGCGCTCTGATTGATGGAACGTATCAAACCAGAAACGGATTTACTCTGATTGTAAAGGACTCCGTTGCCTCGATTGACGGCATTGTCTTGGCAAACAAGAGCTATTCTCTTCCCAAAGCATACCCTGCTTCGGGACTGACCTCGGAAACACAAAAAGCATTTTCCAAAATGCAATCCGCCGCCTCCAAGGCGGGGGTTTACCTGAGTATCAAAAGCTCTTGGCGCTCTTGGAATGAGCAAAATCGCCTGTTCTCCCTTTATACCGCAATCGACGGCAAACAGCTGGCAATGACCTATTCTGCCAAACCCGGACACAGCGAGCATCAGACGGGACTTGCCATGGACCTTGTCACCGCCTCTTCCGAAGAAGCCAAACTGCCCTCGTTTGCAAAGCCGCTTGCTTGGCTGGCTGAAAACGCCTATCGCTACGGCTTTATTTTGCGTTATCCCGAAAACAAGCAAGAGATCACCGGCTATATTTTCGAGCCGTGGCATTACCGCTACGTCGGTGTGGAGCTGGCAGAAGAGCTATATCACGGCGGCGACTGGATCACCTTGGAAGAGTATTTCGGAATTGACAGCGTATACCGCGGAGAATAAAGAGAAAAAGAAAAAAGTGCAAGTTTTCACTTGCACTTTTTCTTTTGTTTCGATTATTTTCCCAATTCCAAGGTTCTTTGATAGGAAGCTGCGACCGCATCCATTGCGGCGGCGCGGAGTCCCTTTTCTTCCAGCACTCTCACCCCTTGAATGGTGGAGCCGCCGGGACTGCAAACCGCATCCTTCAACTCACCCGGATGCTGACCGGTCTTGAGCACCATCTTCGCGGCACCGGAAGCCGTGGCAGCGGCAAAGCGCAGGGCGGCATCGCGGGAAAGTCCGCAGGAAACCGCGCCGTCTGCCAACGCGTCGATGAAAAGATACACGAACGCAGGGCCGCAACCGTGAAGGGCACTGGCGGCGTCGATCTTGGCTTCTTCGATTTTTTCGACCAAGCCGCTTTGTTCCATCAAAATTAAGAATGCCTTTTCTTGCTCGGCACTTACGTTTTTACAAGTATAAACGATCACGCCTTCTCCCACCGAAACGGGGGTGTTTGGCATAATACGAATCAGACACGCGCCCGTTCCCAGTACGCCGAGGATGCTCTCAGTCGAAACACCTGCCGCCATGGAAACCAGAGTCAAGTCCGTTCCGCGCTCTTTCACCCAAGGGGCAATTTCAGCAAGAAGTTGGGGCAAAACCTGCGGTTTGACTCCCAAAAAGACAACGTCACATTCGCGGCAAAGGGTTTCGTTATTCTCGTGCTTGCCGCCGATTTCTTTTGCCAGCGCGGCGGCTTTTTCCGCATTAAAATCCGCAAGATAGATTTGGGGGGAAAGGCAGCTTTTGGCAGCGGCCTTTGCCAGTGCACCGCCCATGTTTCCCGTTCCGATAAATCCAACTTTCATATGACTCTCCTTATCTGATCGTTCCGTTGCCGTGAACGATATATTTATAGGTGCAAAGCTCTGCCAAGCCCATCGGGCCTCTGGCGTGAAGCTTTTGCGTGGAAATTCCCATTTCACAGCCCAAGCCGAATTCCCCGCCATCGGTAAAGCGGGTAGAGGCGTTCACGTAAACCGCGGCACTGTCTACTGCGGCGGTAAAATACCGTTCGGCATCTTTCTGTTCCGTTACAATGGCTTCACTGTGACCGGTGGAATGCGCACGGATATGCTCGCAGGCCTCTTTTACGTCTTTGACCACGCGAACGGCTAAAATATAATCCAAAAATTCCGTATCAAAATCCTCATCTCCTGCCACCGTTCCGTCAACATACCGAGCGGCAATCGGACAAAGGCGAAGCTGGACGGGGTTTTCTTTTCTGTTTTTCACCAAGGCAGTGTGCACCATAGGCAAGAATTCTTTTGCGATTTTTTCGGAAACGAGCAAAACCTCTGCGGCATTGCAAACGGACGGGCGGCTGCACTTGGCGTTTTCCAAAATTAAAATGGCTTTCTTAAGATCTGCTTTTTCATCGACGTAAATATGGCAGATGCCCGTTCCGGTCTGAATGCAAGGAACGGTTGCGTTTTCCACGCAGGCGCGAATGAGTCCCGCACCGCCGCGAGGAATGAGCATATCCAAATATCCCTCTGCTCGCATCATTTCCGTGGCGCTTTGACGCGTGGTATCTTCAATCAGAGAAATGGCGTCTTCGGGAAGCCCCTTTTCTTTCAGCGCACAGCGCATCGCGCGAACAATCGCGGCAGACGAGCGGTAGGATTCCTTGCCGCCTCTGAGAACGCAAGCATTGCCGCTTTTGATGGCAAGCCCTGCGGCGTCACTGGTAACGTTGGGTCGGGATTCGTAAATGATTCCCACTACACCCAAAGGACAAGAAATCTTTTCGATCACAAGACCGTTTTCGCGTTCCAGACAGGAAATTTGTTTGCCGACGGGATCGGGCAGTTCAATCAGCTCGCGAAGTCCCTTTGCCATACCAGAAATTCTCTCGGGCGTTAAGCGCAAGCGATCGAGCATAACCGAGGAGATGCTGTCCTTTGCCGCTTTCAAATCCTTGGCGTTTTCCGTCAAAATTTCTTCCGAATGCGTCAAAAGGGCATCTGCCATCCCCGCTAAGATTTCATTTTTTTCTTCCGAGCCAAGAGAATTGATGACAAAACTTGCGTTTTTGGCTTCTTCGAGAATGAGCCGCGTTTCTTTCATTTTGCACCCCCTGCAACAAAGGTGGTTCCCACGTGTTCGCCTTCCAGGATGCGATAGAGCACGTCGGGATCTTCTCCGTTGGCAATAACCATATCACAGCCGGCATCGCAAACGATTTTTGCGGCGGCAAGCTTGGTTGCCATTCCGCCGGTTCCCAGCTCCGTTCCGTTTTCTCCGCCCAGTTCCATCACCTCTCGGGTGATCGAGGTGACGCGCGAAATGAGCTTTGCCTCGGGGTCTTTTCTCGGATCGGCACTATACAGCCCGTCAATGTCAGAGAGAAGAACCAGCAAATCCGCCTTTGCGGAAACGGCGACGATGGCGGCAAGAGAATCGTTATCGCCCACGGCAATTTCTTCCGTTGCCACCGTATCGTTTTCATTGATAATGGGAAGCGCGCCCAGCTCCAACAGTCGGGAAAGCGTATTGCAGAAATGCTTATGGCTTTCTTCGGCGCGCACGTCGTAGCCGGTCAAAAGGATTTGTGCTACGGTATGGTGATATTCGGAAAAAAGCTTATCGTAGGTGTACATCAATTCGCATTGACCCACAGCGGCGGCGGCTTGCTTGGTGGGAATGTCCTTGGGACGGCTGTCAAGATTCAATTTTCCGACGCCCATTCCGATGGCACCGCTGGACACAAGAATGATCTCGTGGCCGAAGTTTTTCAGATCGCTGAGCACCTTGCAAAGCTTTTCCACGCGACGGATATTTAGTCTTCCTGTAGCGTGAGCAAGGGTGGAAGTTCCCACTTTAATTACAACTTTCATCTTCTTTTTTCCTCTCTAATTTTGCTTTTGCACCAGCTTATATTCATCGTAGAAACGGTAATAGGGGCAGGCGGCGTATCGGCCAGAAGCAAGACGTTCCATTTCATCTTCATCCAAATCGAGTGTGCAAATCTCTTCCTGCCATTCTTCATCATAATCAAAATACAGACAGGTTTCGCAAGTTGCTGCCGTTTTGTTGGAATCCATCTTCCTCCCCCTTTCTTTGACTCTTTTCATTATACCGCGATTTGCGCGCTGACACAAGAGATTTTTGAAAAAAGCAAAAAAAAGCCGGATTAATCCGGCTTTTTTTATCAAATTCGGGTTATGAGAGCTCAAACGCCCCCGTATAGAGCTGGTAGTATTTTCCTTTTTGGGCAATCAGATCGTTGTGATCGCCGCGCTCGATGATCTCGCCGTTTTCCAGCACCATAATGGCGTTGGAATTGCAGACTGTAGACAGGCGGTGTGCGATCACGAAGACCGTTCTTCCCTCCATCAGCTGATCCATTCCCTTTTCAATGAGAGCTTCCGTTCTGGTATCGATGGAAGAGGTCGCTTCATCTAAAATCAAAACAGGGGGATCTGCCACAGCGGCGCGGGCAATGTTCAAAAGCTGAACCTGACCTTGGGACAGATTCGAGCCGTCGCCCGAAATATAGGTGTGATACCCATCCGGCAGGTGGCGAATGAAGCTGTCTGCATTGGCAAGCTTTGCCGCCGCGATGCACTCTTCGTCCGTGGCATCCAGTTTTCCGTAGCGAATGTTATCTAAAATGGTGCCGGAAAACAGATGCGGATCCTGAAGGACCATCGAAAGACTGCGGCGCAGGTCGCTCTTGCGGATCTTATTGATGTTGATGCCGTCATAGCGGATCTTGCCGTCCGGCACGTCGTAAAAGCGGTTGATGAGATTGGTGATGGTGGTTTTGCCCGCACCGGTCGAGCCGACAAAGGCGATTTTCTGACCGGGCTTGGCGTAGAGCGAAACGTTTTTCAACACCGTCTTTTCGGGCGTATAGCCAAAGGTTACGCCGTCCAGCTCCACTCTTCCCTGCACCTCGGTATAGGTCACCGTGCCGCTGTCCTTATGAGGATGGCGCCACGCCCAAATTCCCGTTCGGGAATCGGATTCGTGCAGATTTCCCTCTTCGTCCTTGGTCGCATACACCAAGGTCACGTATCCCTCGTCTTCCTCCGGCTTTTCGTCGATCAGACGGAAAATACGTTCGGCACCGGCAAGAGCGGTAAGAATGGAGTTGATCTGCTGGGACATCTGACTGAACGGACGGGAGAACTGATTCGAGCAGGTTAAGAACGTAATGAGCGTTCCGACCGTCAGAATGTTCGGAAAGAAAATGGAAAGCGCCGCACCAACGGTTGCCACGAGGGCATAGTTGATGTGGTTGAGGTTGTTCATAATGGGCATCAGAATATTGGCAAAGGTGTGCGCGCTCGTGGCAGCATCGCACAGGGCACCGTTGAGTTCTTCAAACTTTTTTTTCGCCTGCGGCTCGTGACAGAACACCTTGACCACTTTCTGTCCTTCGATCATTTCCTCGATATAACCGTTGACTTTGCCCAAAGACGCCTGCTGGCGAATGAAAAAGCGGGCACTGTTTCCGCCGATGGTTTTCGTCACCCACATCATGACCAAAAGCGATACGATAACGACCAAAGTGAGCTGCCAAGACAGAATCAGCATCACCACGAAAAATCCGATCAAGGTGATCGAACCGGAAACGAGATTGGCAACGGCGTTGGAGAGCATCTCGCGCAAGGTATCCACGTCGTTGGTATAAACGCTCATAATTTCCCCGTGCGTATGGGTATCAAAATAGCGGATCGGAAGCGTTTCCATATTGGTGAAGATTTCCATACGAATCCGAAGCAGTGCCTTGGTGGAAATGCTGAGCATAATGCGAGCATAGACCCACGCTGCCAAGGCACCGACCAGATACACCAGTCCCATGCGAAGGAGCATAAAGACAAAATTTGCCATGGCTTCGGAATCGTCGATCTTTCCGATCAGCGGCGCGATGCCCTCATCGATGACGGGACGGAGCATATATCCGCCCAAAACCTGACTTCCGGCAGAAAGAATGACGCAGACAAAGAATATGGCAAGCAAAAAGGGGCGTTCCGAAAGGTACGAGAAGATTCTGCGCATGGTTGCAACTACGTTCTTCGGTTTTTCAGGGGGTCTCTTGGGTGGCGGCATCAGTCGTTCTCTCCTTTCTGCTGAGAGGTATATACCTCTTTGTAAATTTCACTGGTTTTCAGCAATTCTTCGTGCGTGCCCACGTCGCAGATTTTTCCGTCGTCCATCACAAAGATGCGGTCGGCATCCTGCACGGAGGAAATGCGCTGGGCAATGATAAAGGTGGTCGTTCCCGCAAGCTGGGTGCGGAAGGCAGTTCGAATGCGGGCATCGGTTGCCGTATCCACGGCACTGGTGGAGTCATCCAAAATGATGATCTTCGGCTTCTTTAAAAGCGCTCTGGCAATACAAAGGCGCTGTTTCTGACCGCCGGACACGTTGACACCGCCTTGACCGAGCTGGGTGTCGTACCCATCCGGGAACGAAGAGATGAAGCCGTGCGCATCTGCGTTTTTGCAGGCCTCGATGATTTCTTCTTCCGTGGCGTTTTCATTTCCCCACAGAAGGTTTTCGCGAATGGTGCCGGAAAACAGAACGTTCTTTTGCAACACCATCGCCACCTCGGAGCGAAGGGTGGAAAGCGGATACTCTTTGGCATTTCTTCCGCCGACCAAAACTTCACCCGACAGCGGATCGTAAAGACGGGGGATCAGTTGAACCAAACTTGTTTTTCCGCTGCCCGTACCGCCGATGATACCGATCGTTTCCCCGCTGTTTACTCGGAAATTCAGATCCGTCAAATTGCAAAGTGCGGGATCTTTGTGATAGGAAAACGAAACGTTACGAAATTCCACGCTACCGTCGGCAAGGGTCGCATCGGGGATGGCGTTTTCATCGGTGATTTCCGATTTTTCATCGAGCACCTCGCAAATGCGCTTGGCGGCCGCAACGGAAATGATCATCATCATAAAGAGCATCGAAAGCATCATCAAGCTCGTGAGGGTCTGTCCGATATAGGTCAAAAAGCCGGTCAGAAGTCCGAGGTCAAATTCGCCCACCCCGATCATTTTACCGCCGAAGTACAGGACGGCAAGCGTGGTGAAGTGCATCACAAGCTGCATGATCGGCATATTGAGAATGATGAGCTTTTCCGCTTTCATCTGCGCGGCGCGGACTTCCTCGGCGCTCAATTCGAATTTTTCAATCTCGTGCCGTTCCCGAACAAAGGCCTTGACAATACGAATGGCAATCAGATTCTCCTGCACGGTGGAATTGAGTCCGTCGTATTTTTTCAGCATCTTCTTAAAACGCGGGTGCGCATTGGTGGAGATGAGAATAAAGGAAAGTGCCAAAATGGGGATCGCGATCAAGAAGACCATCGCCAGCCGTGCATTGACGCGAACTGCCATAATCACCGCGCCGATGAGCATCATCGGGCTGCGGAAGGTCGAACGGATCAGCATCATAAAGGACATTTGCACGTGGTTGACGTCCGTGGTCAAACGGGTGATGAGCGAGGAGGTGGAAAAGTGATCCACGTTGCCGAAAGAAAAATCCTGCACCTTAGAAAAAAGGGCGCTACGCAGATTTTTGGCAAAGCCCATCGACGCCTTCGAACCAAACAGTCCCCCCAATGCGCCGAAAATGAGGGATACCACCGACATTCCCACCAAAAGAGCGCCGCGCTGAGCAATATAGCCCATCTGAGCCGTACCCTTTTGCAGGGCGGTAATGATATCCGCCGTAACCAAGGGAATCAAAACTTCCATCAAGACCTCGCCGATCATCACAATGGGTGTGAGAAAGGCGTAAATCTTATATTCCCTCACGTAAGATGCGAGTTTTCTGATCATACTTTTCCCCTTTCGATTTCTTCCAAATTGAGGAGCATTTTTTCAAGCAAGGTTTGTAAAAGGGCCTTTTCCTCTTCTAAAATCCCTTTGAGCATTTCATTTTCCAGATTGTGAATAAAGCTTTTCAGTTGGTCGTCAAGCTGTTTTCCTTTTTCCGTCAAGACGACCTTTTTCACTCTGGCATCTTCCGCAGAGCCGCTTCGTTCCAGATAGCCGCTTTTCTCCATATTTTGCAAAATACTGGTGACACTGGAACGGCGCACACCGAACGCCTCCTCCAGATCCTTCTGAAAGACTTCCCCCCTGCCTTGGTTTTGGGAAAGATACCCCAGAATCCGAAGTTGACTGATGTTGATGTGATGCTTTGAGAGGTTCTCGTCGGCAAGTCGGCGAAACAGATTGCCTACCATTTGGATTCCTTTGCCGAAACGAAACGCTGTGCGCGGATCGGGTTTTCTGCCACACTCTTTTTCCACGGTTTCCCCTCTTCTTTCCTTTTTTGTTAGACTCCTAACTTTTTATAGTATACTTCCCGCGCCCGTTTCTGTCAAGGAAATCAGCCAATCTTTTCTTTTTCTGCAAAAGACCGTAAGGGTCTTTTCTTTTCTTCGGCTTTGTGGTAGAATGGAAGCAATCAGAATGTTATTTTTTTGCTTTTTTCAAAAGCGAAAAACAAGATCAGAAAAGAGGTTTCTATGTGCTCGATCCGCTTGGAAATGGAAAAAGATCCCCTCTCTTTTTCCAAAATCATACTCAGCGCACCCGCAGAAAAAAGCGCTTCGGTTCCCGCTAAAATTGTTTTAACCCAAAAGCGCGATCGCAGTGGAAAAATCGTTTTCTTTGCGGAAGAATTCAAAGAGAACAAGGCCTTTCACAAGCACCTTTCTCCCGACAGGATCGGTGAATATACAGAAAGCGCGCTTGCCGAAGCCCGTTTCCGCCAAGTCAATTTGTTTACAAGCGAGGCAGAAATTGGCTATCGCATTTCGAAAAAAGGAAAAATCAGCCGCACGGTGAATCGAAAGGCAACGATCAAACCCGCCGACGCCTCCCACAACCGGGAAAAGAATTATCTGATCCGCCAAGGCGACCCCATTCCTTTTATGGTGGATCTGGGCATTTTTACGCAGGATTTTCAAATCAAATCCCAGATGCAGGATAAATTTCGTCAGATCAACCGCTTTGTGGAGATTCTCGATCACGCCTTTTCTTCTTGGGACAAGGACGAGATCCGCGTTTTGGATTTCGGCTGCGGAAAATCCTATCTGACCTTTTTCGTCTATTATTATTTTTCCGCCATCCGAAACAAAAAGGTGCACATCATCGGCTACGACTTAAAACAAGACGTGGTGGCAAACTGCAACGCTTTGGCAAAAAAATACGGCTATCACGGACTGGAATTTATCGTTGCGGACGTGACGCGCGACGCGCTGACGAATGAAAAAATCGACTTTGTCATTTCCCTTCACGCCTGCGATACCGCAACGGACTTTGCCATCCATTTTGCCTTAGAAAGAGAAGTGCCCTATCTGTTCTCCGTTCCCTGCTGTCAGCACGAGATCAATCAGACCATCCAAAAAGGAGATGGAGATTTGGACCTGTTTCTCCGGCACGGGCTGATAAAGGAACGAATGTCCGCCCTTTTGACAGACGCGATGCGCGCGAGCATTTTAGAGTGCGAGGGCTACCACGTGGACGTTTTGGAATTCGTGGACTTCGCACATTCCCCCAAGAACCTGATGCTTCGCGCAAGGAAAAAGAAAGGGGCGAAAAAGAAGAGCATGCAAGCTCTTTTTGACCTTGAAAAAACGTACGGATTCCGACAGACTCTGTTACATCTCAGATCGGAGGAGCAATGATGCAAAACGAATGCATGGGAACACCGATGCCGCAAGAGCTTGGTGAAGCACTGGAAATTTTAAAAGAAAAAGAAGTCTACGTCACCGGTGGCACGCTTTACGTGGTTGCCACACCCATCGGTCGCATCGTAGACATTTCCGTTCGCGCCATCAAGGTGCTGGAGTCAGTGGATCTGATCGCGGCGGAAGACACGCGCCGCTCCTATATTCTTTTAAACATTTTGGGACTGCGGAAAGAGGTCGTCTCCAACCAAAAATTCAACGAACACCGAAAGACCGAGCTCTTTCTTTCCGCCCTGCGCGACGGAAAAAGCGTGGCGATCATTTCCGATGCGGGAACGCCCTGCATTTCCGATCCGGGGAACGAGCTGATCAAACGCGCCATTGAAGAGGGCTTTCTCGTCGTTCCCGTTCCCGGTGCCTGCGCCGCGGTCAGCGGCATTTGCGCTTCCGGCTTTGACTTGACCTCCTTTGCTTTTTGCGGATTTTTCCCCAAAGAAAACACCGAAAAAAAGGAAGAGTTGGAGCGACTCCTGTCCGGTGTGACACGCACCTTTATTTACTACGAATCCCCCAAACGAATTTTCAAGACCATGGACTTTTTGGCACAAAAACTGCCGAATGCCGCTGTTTGTCTTTGCAACGACCTGACCAAAACCCACGAACGCTTCTACCGCGGAACACCAAGCGAGGTTTTGGCGGAATTGGAAGCCAATCCCAACGCCGAAAAGGGTGAATTCACGCTCATCCTTGAAGTGGCACAGGCAAACAAAAAAGAGGAAGCCGCCCTTCCCCTCTCCCCCGAAGCGGCACTGGTCGAGGAAATGCTCGGTGGAGCGCCGACCCTGCGCGATGCAATCGATTCCCTGATCGCAAAAGAAGCTCCCTTTAAAAAGAACGATCTGAAAGCCGCTTCCATTCGATTGAAAAATCTCTTTTCCTGAAAAAAGAAAAAATGCAGTCCCAAACGGGACTGCATTTTGTTTTGATCTGTTTATTTTTTCTTGTTCTTTGCGTTAACCTGTGCCTGAACGGAAATGGGAAGACTCCAGAGGTTGATAAAGCCGGTTGCATTGGTCTGATCGTAAACTTCATCCTCTTCAAAGGTTGCGATCTCTTCGGAGTACAAAGACCAATCGCTCCAAACGCCTGCTTTGATCATATTGCCCTTGTAAAGCTTGATGCGAACCTTACCGGTTACGTGCTCCTGCGTTTTGGTTACGAAAGCGGAGAGAGCTTCACGCAGGGGGGTGTACCACTGACCGTTGTAAAGCAGTTCGCCGAAGGTGATGGACAGTTCTTCCTTCTTGTGCTTGGTCATCTTATCCAAGCAAATGGTTTCCAGATAGTTGTGTGCAAAGTAGAGAATGGCTCCACCGGGAGTTTCATAAACGCCACGGCACTTCATACCGACAAGACGGTTTTCGACAATGTCCAAAAGACCGATGCCGTTTTTGCCGCCCAGCTCGTTCAGAGCAAGGATAATTTCCTTTGCGCTCATCTTCACGCCGTCGAGCGCAACAGGACGACCTTCTTCGAATTCGAGGGTCAAATAGGTGGGTTCGTCGGGGGCCTGCATGGGAGAAACGCCCATTTCAAGGAAGCCCTCTTTTTCGTACAAGGGTTCGTTTCCGGTGTCTTCCAGTTCCAGACCCTCGTGAGAGAGGTGCCACAGGTTCTTATCCTTGGAATAGTTGGTTTCGCGGTTGATCTTCAAGGGAACGTTGTGTGCCTCAGCATATTCGATTTCTTCTTCTCGGCTCTTGATGTCCCATTCACGCCAAGGAGCGATGATGGTCATACCGGGAGCAAATGCCTTGATGGCAAGCTCGAAACGAACCTGGTCATTTCCTTTACCGGTGCATCCGTGGCAGATGGCATCGGCGCCCTCTTGCAGAGCAATCTCGCAAAGACGCTTACCGATGATGGGACGGGCCAGTGCGGTGCCCATCAGATATTCTTCATATTTTGCTCCTGCCTGCAGTGTGGGAATCACCATTTCTTCGACAAATTCTTCCGTCAGATCTTCGATGTAAACTTTGGAAGCACCGGTCTTGATAGCCTTTTCTTCCAAACCTTCGAGCTCGTCTGCCTGACCTACGTTGCCGGAAACAGCGATGATTTCGGGATTGTTATAATTTTCCTTCAACCACGGAATGATGATCGACGTATCCAAACCACCGGAATAGGCAAGGACCACTTTTTTAATGTCTTTTTTCATTGTAATCTCCTCCGATCGGGCATAGCCCAAAAACTGAATTCATCTTATCACACATAAGAATATAATGCAATAGTTTTTTTCGCAAAATGACGAAAAAATCAATCTTTTTTTGTTAAAAACGAATATTTTTGGCTTTTTTATTCAAAAGTTTTGAATATTTCAAAATCCATATTCATTTTTCAAAGAACGCGGTATCCTTCTTTTTCAATGGTCGCATCAATCAGGTCATCGGAAACGGCCTCGGAAAAACGAATCACCGCTTCCTTTTTTTCGTGACTGGGAATCGCCTCGACGACACCCGGAATCGCTTCCAGTGCTTTTTTCACGTGCGCCTCACAGTGGGGGCACATCATTCCTTCAATTTTCACAATCTTTTCCATCTTCTTTTCCTCCTTCTTTTTTGCTCTCTTGTTTTGGTTTTGATTCCAAGAAATCAAGTTTAATCGCAGCGCGTTACTGACCACAAGAAAACTGGAAATGCTCATCGCCGCCGCGCCGAACATCGGGGTCAAGCTCCAGCCCCAAACGGGGTAAAACACACCCGCCGCCAAGGGGATTCCGATGAGATTATAGCAAAACGCCCAAAATAGATTTTCTTTGATGTTGCGAAGGGTCTTGCGTGACAGGTCGATCAGTTTCGGAACATCGGAGAGCGTGCTGTTCATTAGCACCACCTCCGAGGCATCCATAGCAACGTCCACTCCTGCCCCAATGGCAACGCCGAGATCGGCGGTGCTTAGCGCCGGCGCATCGTTGATGCCGTCGCCGACCATCATCACCTTTCCCTCGGCTTTGAGAGCTTGCACCAAATTCTCTTTTCCTTCCGGCAAAACACCGGCAAAAACCTCGTCAATGCCGGAAAGAGAAGCTACATTCTTTGCGACCTCTTCCCGATCCCCTGTGATCATCACGACCCGAAGTCCCATATTCTTCAACTGCAAAACCGCTTCGGGGGAAGAAGCTTTGATGGGGTCGGAAAGGGCAATACAGCCCAGATAATTGTTATCTTTTGCAAAAAACAACGGTGTTTTTCCTTGACGGGAAAGGGCATCCGATGCAAGGACCGCTTCCGTCGGCAGGGTGAGAACTTCCTCCAACAACTCTTTCTTTCCACCCAGAATTCGACCGGCTCCAACGACCCCTTCCACCCCGAAACCGGTTCGGGAAGAAAAATCGGAAAGCGGCACACGCATAGTGTTGTTTTCCTCGGCAAACGCCGTCACCGCCGCGGCGATAGGATGCACGCTTCCCTCTTCGACGGAAGATGCGAGCAAAATCAACTCGTCTTCCGAAACACCCTCCGCAGGAAGAACGTCTGTCACTTTCATATCACCGGTGGTAACGGTGCCCGTTTTATCCAACACTACGATTTTGGTTTTTCCTGCTTCTTCCAAGCCGCTTGCCGTTTTAAACAAAATGCCGTGGCGCGCGGCAACGCCGTTTGCAACCATAATGGCAACCGGAGTCGCAAGCCCCAGCGCACAAGGACAGCTGACCACCAAAACCGCGATGGCACGCGAAAGAGCCGGACCGATGGTTTCACCCAGCAAAAGCCAAGTGCAAAGGGTAATCAAGGACAGCGTCATCACCACGGGAACAAACACACGGCTGACCCGATCGGCAAGACGCGCAATCGGGGCTTTCGAAGCGGTGGCGGCGGTCACCCGATCAATGATGCGGGAAAGCGCGGTGTCTTTCCCCACCTTTTCCACGCGAAAGGTCAGTTTTCCCGAAAGTCCGACCGTGCCGGTATATAGGGCATCGCCTTTTGTTTTGTCCACGGGAATGCTCTCTCCCGTGAGCGCCGATTCATCGACCGCGCCCTCTCCCTCAACCAAAACGCCGTCTGCGGGGATGCTCTGTCCGGGGCGGACAACAGCAAGATCTCCCACCAAAAGCTCGGACAGCAACACCGTTTTTTCCTCTCCGTCGGAAAGCACGCACGCTTCCTGCGGAGAAAGATTTTGCAGGGCGCGGATGGCATCGGTGGTTTTTCCCTTGGAATGCGCTTCCAGCATTTTTCCGACGGTGATCAGAACAAGGATCATCGCCGCCGATTCAAAATAAAGGGACCGGAGAAGCTCTGTTTGCTCCGCCGGTGCTTTTCCGATCATCCGACACAAAAGGTAGGTGCTGTAACAAAACGACACGCCGCTTCCCAGCGCCACCAGCGTATCCATATTGGCAGAGCGGTGCCAAAGGGCGCGAATGCCGTGGATAAAAAAGCGGCGGTGGATGAACAGAATCGAAAGTGAGATTAGAAACTGGTAAATTCCCTGCGCCATGGGAGAAAAAAACGCAGGCAAAGGAAGATGGAACATATGTTCCATCGAAACGTACATCAAACAAAGCAAAAGAAGCAAGGACGTCAAAAGGGGTTTGAACAGCCCTGTTTCCTTTTCTTCTTTCGGTGTTGCTGCTTTTTTCTCCATGCCAAGTGCGGCAGTGTAGCCAACTTTTTCGACGGCATCGATCACCTCTTCCGTGCGAAATTTGCCCTCGACGCGCATCGAATTGGTCAGCAAACTGACCGCGCACTGTGTTACACCTTCTACTTTGGATACCGCGCTTTCCACGCGTGCACTGCAGGCGGCACAATTCATTCCGCCGACTGAAAATTCTTGCATCGTTTCTCCTTATTCCAACATCAGATGGATTCGAAAATGGTTTCGAGCATTACTTTTTCCGGCTTCATTCCAAGCTTTTCATAAAACGAAACCGCGCTCTCGTTGCAAGACCAAACCTGAAGGGTCAAGTGATAACACCCCTGCCCCTTCGCATATTCTTTGACGTAAGAAAACAGCGCTTTACCGACACCCTTGCCGCGGCAGGATTCGTCCACGCAAAGGTCGTCTAAATAGAGCGTTTTGACGGGGTGGAAAATGTGACTTGCTTTTTCTTCTTGAAACACGCAAAAGGCGTATCCAAGCACTTCTCCCTCACAATCCGCAACGAAAACAGGGCGAGAGGGATCGCGGAGAATATCCAAAATCTCTTCGTCGGTATATTTTTTCGCGCCGCTGCGAAAAAGATCGGGTCTTCCCTTATGATGCACCTCGAGCACCTGATATAACAGAGAATTGATGGCATTTAAATCGGATGGTTCTGCTTTTCTGATTTTCATGTTTTCTCCTTTATTGAAACACGCGCACCTTGACGCGACTTCTTCCGCTTCTGGTTTCGCCCAAGACACCGTCAAAATAAAATCTGCCGTAGCCACGAACGGAAACCCGCTCGCCCTCTTTGACAACGTAGCTCGGATCGCGGATCTGTTTTCCCAAAACGCTGACTTTTTCTTTTTCCACAACGTCTTTTGCTTCCACGCGGGAAAGATTCCAAACGGCGGCAATGAGCGCATCAGCACGTGCGGATGCCGCCACCAAAATTTGTTCCTGCGTTTTGACCCCGACCCCCTCGGGCAAGGCGGGACAAGCGCTGCATTGGATCGCGGTGTGACGCACCCGTTTCAGTTCTTCTGAAAGATAGGGGACAATCGTTTCCAAAGCGATCAGATAACAGATCCCGTCAGACAGGAAAAGATCTCCCAAGCATTCTCGCTTGACGCCCAAATTTAAAATGGCACCTAAAAAATCGCGATGTGTCAGCTCTTCCGCGAACCTAATATCTTTGGGTTCGATTTTTAAAATTTGCAAATTGCTTTCCCAAGCATATCCCCATTCCTCTTCATCCCCGAAAACGGCAATACAGCGTTCCGCTTCCGGATGAACCCCCTCGAAACGAAGGGGTACGGGAAAGCGCATTTGAGTCAATAGTGCCTGCTCGGCCTGCGTTAAAAACTGCGTTTGGGTATAGATTCCACGCAGGGCGGCACGCCCCGCAAGCTCCTGAACGCGTTTTTGCAACTCGTTTTCCATTTAGAGTTCCTTCTTTGATTCCGAAATTTGTTCTCTGCGTTTTTTTCTTCTGACCCGATTGATATGTCGTTCAAAATCGCCGCCGTTGAGAAGAGATGCCAAAACGCATTGCTCGAGTAGCGCAACGGTGCAGGAATAGAAGCCGAGTTTTTCTTCAAACACGGGAAGAAGACAAGGCGGCAGCACCATATATCCGACACGAATGGAAGGCGCAACGGTTTTGGAAAAGGTATTGACGTAGATCACGTTTTCGCGATCGGTCATGGAAAACAAGCTTTCCTCGAGCTTATGAGATACGCTGAATTCCGATTCGAAATCATCCTCTACCAAGAAACGATTTTCACTTTGTGCCCATCTCAGATACTCTCTTTTTTTCGAGGAAGAGGCGGTAACGCCACTGGGAAAACTGCGGTAGGGGGTGATGTGGAGCACTTGTGCGCGCGAGCGCGACAGCGCCTCGCTTTCGATTCCGTCCCGTCCCAGCGGAAGGGATTCGCACGTTGCTCCCAAACTTTTATAAACCTGTTCGATTTTTTCGTAAGAAGGGTCTTCGATGGCAAACAGCCGCTCTTTTCCCAAAAGCTGCACCACAAAACCGTAAAGATACTCCGCACCGGAACCGATGATGATCTGTTCGGGGGAAGCTTTGATGGAACGGCTGCGGGCAAGATAGGAGGAAATGGCAGAGCGCAATTCCATACTGCCCGCATTGGGGCTTTTGATGAGGATGCTCTCGCCGTAATCGGAAAGGACCGATCGAACCGCCTTGGCGTACACACTAAACGGAAACGGTGCCTTTGCGCCGTCTAAGATCGTATGACAGATCGGATCGGGCGCGATCGGGGAAGAAAAGCTCTCCCCTTGACGGAAAATCACAAAATACCCTTTTCTTTCTCTGGCTTCCGCGTACCCCTCTTCGCAAAGGAGCGCATAGGCGTGCTCCACCGTGATCACGCTCACCCCCACCTCTTCTGCTAACAGCCGCTTGGAGGGAAGGCGCTGACCGAACAAAAAGTTTTCCGATACAATATCCTCTCGCAACTGTTCATACAGTTGCAAGTACGCCGACTTGGCGATTTCGGGGTCGATAAGATACTTCATCTGGTCTTGTCCTTTTTTCAAATTCAAAACAAATGATAAGTTCAGTTTTCATTATACTCTTCGGATTTTTGTTCGTCAAGTTGCAATTGGCTCTCTTTTCGGAAGTTTCTTGTAAAAAGAAATCTTTTGTGGTATGATAAAAAAGAAGTACAGAAAGAGAGGGTTCTCTATGAGATTTTTAAGTGAAGATTTCCTGCTGAACACAGCTGCCGCAAGAAAACTGTACCACGATTACGCAGAACCTCTGCCGATCATTGACTATCATTGCCACATTTCCCCCAAGGAAGTGTATGAAAACCGAAATTTTGAAAACATCACGCAGGTTTGGCTGGGCGGCGACCATTATAAATGGCGCTTGATCCGCTCCAACGGAGTGCCGGAGGAGGAGATTACGGGTTCTGCCCCCGATCGAATCAAATTCCAGCGCTTTGCCGAGGCCCTTCCCTTGGCAATCGGAAATCCGATGTATCACTGGACACACTTAGAGCTCAAGCGATTCTTTGAAATTGATACTGCTCTGAATACAGACACCGCAGAAGACATCTGGTGCCGCTGTAACGAGCTTCTGCAAACACCGGAGTTTTCCGTGCGCGGCTTAATATCCCGTTCCAAGGTCGATATGATCGGAACCACGGACGACCCCGCGGATTCTCTCATCTGGCACCAAAAAATCGCCGAAGAGGGAGCCATGAAAACGAAAGTGCTTCCCTCCTTCCGTCCCGATAAGGTCGTAAACATTCAAAAAAGCGGCTTTCGCGAAGCGGTGTTGCAGCTTGCCGAGGTTTTGGGCTCTCCGATTGCATCGGCAAAGGATTTGAAACGCGCGCTGACCGAGCGCTTGGAATTCTTCTGCCGCACGGGATGCAAGATCAGTGACCACGGACTGGATGCCATGGTCTTTTGCCAAGCCGGAGATGAGGAAGTGGAAGAAGCATTCGGTCTTGCCATGGAAGGAAAGGTGCTGACCGAAAGACAGGCGGCAGTGTTCCGCTCGGCGATCCTTCTTCATTTGGGAAAAGAATATTCCCGTCTGGGCGTGGTGATGCAGATTCATTTCGGATGCCTTCGCAACACCAACACCAAAAAATTTCATCTCTTGGGTGCGGATGCCGGATTTGACACCATCGCCGGCGGCGGTGACGGAAGCGGACTGGCAAAGCTTTTGGATGCGCTGGATCGGGTCGATGCCCTGCCTAAAACCATCGTCTATTCCCTTGACCCCAAGGATAACGAGCTGATCGATACCATCATCGGTGCGTTCCAAGGGCCCGAATGCCCCGGCAAAATCCAGCACGGCTCTGCTTGGTGGTTCAACGACACCAAATCGGGAATGGAGCAGCAGCTTTTATCTTTGGCAAATCTTTCGATTTTGGGTAATTTCGTGGGAATGCTGACCGACTCCAGAAGTTTTCTTTCCTACACCCGACACGAATATTTCCGCCGCATTCTTTGCGCGTTTCTCGGAAATTTGGTCGAAAACGGAGAATATCCCGAGGATTACAAGATGCTCGGTAAAATCGTAGAGGGTATTTCCTACTACAACGCCAAGCGATACTTCGAACTGTAAAAAATTCCATCCCCTTAACATTCATTGGAAAGGATGATTTTCATGAAAGACCTTACCCTTTTATCCAATCAAAAAACGGCGCTGACCGATGGGACTGCCCTGCACGCCATCGGCTACGGTCTTTATATCGTGACCACGCGGGAAAACGGAAAAGACAGCGGACTGGTCGTAAACACCGTCTGTCAAATCGCAAGCAATCCCGATTTGATTTCCGTGAGCGTCAACCGAGCCAACCACTCTGCCGAAGTCATCCGCCGCACGGAAAAAATGAACGTTTCCGTTCTCACCGAAGAAACACCGTTTGAGCTTTTTCGCCGATTTGGCTTCCAAAGCGGAAAGACGGTTGACAAGATGAAGGGGCTTCTTTACGGAAGAAGTGAAAACAATCTGCCGTATTTGACGCAGTATGCAAACGCATTTTTCTCTCTGAAGGTACAGTCCGTGATCGAAACGCCCTCTCACCTGCTCTTTCTTTGCTCGATAGAAGAAAGCCGGGTTCTTTCGAAAGAGCCGAGCGCCACGTACGCGTTTTATCACGCGCACATCAAACCGAAAAAGACGCAACAGAAAAAGAGCGGCTGGGTCTGCAAAATTTGCGGCTACGTTCACGAAGACGAATCGCTTCCCGCAGATTTCATCTGCCCGATCTGCAAACACCCCGCAAGCGATTTTGAAAAACTGTAAGGAGAATCTATGATCCGCGCTCTGACCGAAAACGACCGTGCCTGCTACCTTGCGATGGCAAAAACCTTTTACGAAAGCGACGCCGTATTGGCAAGCGTTCCCTCATCCCATATTGAAGCCACCTTTGACCGTTTGATGGCGGGCACGCCGTTTGCCGACGCCTTCATTCTGGAATGGGAAGGGACGATTGCAGGATACGCGCTCCTTGCTCACACTTGGAGCCAAGAAGCAGGCGGTCCGGTCGTTTGGCTCGAGGAGCTTTTTGTGCTCCCCGAATTTCGCTCCTTGGGCTTGGGCCGCGAGTTTTTCTCTTATTTAGAGGAGCACTTTCCCGAGGCACGACGCTTCCGTTTGGAAGTGGAAGAGGAAAACGAGGGCGCTGTTCATCTCTATCAAAAACGCGGGTTTTCTTTTTTTCCTTACAAACAAATGAAAAAAGATTTCTGACCCCTTGCTTTTTTTTCTGATCTGTGTTATGATGTTCGGGTCAGCAATATTTGCTAGTGTAGCTCAGTTGGTAGAGCAGCTGATTCGTAATCAGCAGGTCGCGTGTTCAAGTCACGTCACTAGCTCCAAAATTCCCTTAGCCATCTGCTAAGGGATTTTTACTTTTTATCCCGTTCAAATGGGATCAAAAAAAGACACGATTGAAATCGTGTCTTTTTTATTTTACGAGGAAGTCCTCTCATACACGTTCTTTTTGGGAACGGTCATATTGCAATAGGTATCCGGATTATAAATGGTAAACCAAAAGCGCGATTCGGTGACGGGATACGGACTGCTTTCCTCTTTTGCAGTATAGTCCGCGTCAAAAACCAAGAAGGTATAGACGTGGTCCTCTTTCAATTCCACCCCTTCAAAACAAAGGCGGAAAAAGGTGTAGGAAATATTTTTCTTTTGAGAATGGTAGGAAAGCGGATAATACACGTCTCCCTGACTTCCCGACTCACGGAGAATGAAGGTGTATCCCGTTTCCCCTGTTCCGGGCGGCAGTGCGCGACGACGAACGCGGGCGGTGAACTGCAGATTCTGCGTCTCTTTTAAATACACCGGATAATAAACCATGACCGAGCCGTCTTCCTGCTCAGCGGTGGAAGAGTGAATGCGCAGCACCTCCGATTGCTCCAGAGGATAGATTTTCTGCGCTTCTTCATTCAAAAGGATCATTTTTTCATATTGCGCATCGGAGGAGGAGAAAATGCGAAACAGAATGATCGCCCAAATGATAACACTGATCACTGTGAACGCGACTTCCACAATCCGAGTCATCGGCCATTTGGGCTGACCCTCGTACCAGTCGTATCCGTCGTGTCCTTCCTCGTTGATTCTCTTTTGATGCGCACGCTGCTTTCGTTTCAGCATCGCCTGCGTCCAATAATACCCCATGCAAGATCTCCTTTGTTTGCCAAAAAGAAGCGGCAGTTTACCGCTTCTTTTGATGCAAATTACTGTTTGCTGCCTGCAGCCACAATGGCAGCAAAATCGGCAGGTTTGAGTGCCGCGCCGCCGATCAGACCACCGTCAATATTCGGCATAGCCAGAAGCTCGGCACAGTTGCCTGCGTTCATAGAGCCACCGTATTGAATGGTGGTGTTTTCTGCCACCTGACGATCAAAGAGCGTTGCAACCAGTTCGCGGATGAATTTACAAACTTCTTCTGCCTGCTCGCACGTGGCGGTCAATCCGGTTCCGATTGCCCAAACGGGCTCGTATGCGATCACAACGTTTGCCATCTCTTCCTTGCTCAGTCCGGCAAGACCCAAGCGAATCTGACGGTCGATCACGTTTTCCGTGATGCCGCCCTCTCTTTCTTCTTTGGCTTCGCCCACGCAGACAATGACCTTCAGCCCTTTCTGCAGAGCAGTCCTGGTGCGCAGATTGACGGTTTCGTCCGTTTCTCCGAAATACTGTCTTCTTTCGGAGTGACCGATGATCACGTAATCACAACCGACTTCAATGAGCATATCCGCGCTGATTTCACCGGTGTATGCACCGGACTCTTTCCAGTGGCAGTTCTGAGCGCCGAGCTTTACGTTGGTGCCTTCGATTGCCTTCTTTGCATAGAACAGATCGACAAACGGAGGGCAAATAACCACTTCACACGTTGCGCCCTCGATTTCGGCAATGGCTGCCGCAAGAGAAGCCGCCTCGGAAGGCGTTTTGTTCATTTTCCAGTTTCCGGCGATAATCGTTTTTCTCATGCCGTTCTCCTTATTTATCCTGCAGGCAAGCGATACCGGGAAGTTCTTTTCCTTCCAAGAATTCAAGACTTGCGCCACCACCGGTGGAAATGTGAGTAATCTTATCGGCAAAACCGAGCTTTTCGATCGCTGCCGTGGAGTCACCGCCGCCTACGATGGAAATGGCATCGCTCTGGGCAACTGCCTCAGCTACGGCGCGGGTACCGATCGCATAGTTTTCAAATTCGGAAACGCCCATCGGACCGTTCCAAATAACAGTCTTGGCGTCTTTCACCGCTTCGGTATACAGCTTGATGGTTTCCGGTCCGATATCCATACCCATATAGCCATCGGGCACTTCATTGGATTTGCAAATCAAGCTGGGTGCATCGTTGTCGAATTCGGTTGCACACTTGTTATCCACGGGCAGAAGGAACTGAATGCCGGCTTCTTTTGCCTTGGCGATCAGATCCAAAGCCAAACCCATCTTATCGTCTTCGCAAAGAGAGGTACCGATCTTACCGCCCTGTGCTTTTACGAAGGTATAAGCCATTGCGCCGCCGATGATGATGGTGTCAACCTTATCAATGAGATTGGTAATCACACCGATCTTATCGGAAACCTTTGCGCCGCCGAGGATGGCAACGAAAGGATGCTTGGGAGCTTCGAGCGCGCCGCCCATAAAGGTGATTTCCTTGTCGATCAGGAAACCGGAAACGGCGGGAATATAGTGAGAAACGCCTTCGGTCGAAGCGTGTGCGCGGTGTGCGGTACCGAATGCATCGTTTACAAACAGATCTGCCATGGAAGCGAGCGCCTCGGCAAAGTCAGCACCGTTCTTTTCTTCTCTTGCATCAAAACGAACGTTTTCGAGAAGTACGGCTTCACCTTCTTTGAGGGCTGCCACCTTTGCTTTGGCGTCATCCCCGATAATATCGGTAGCGAACACCACTTTGTTACCCAAATATTCATTGAGTCTGTCAGCAACGGGCTTGAGGGTCAGTTTTTTCTGATCCTCGCCTGCCTTTGCCAAAAACTCTGCCTTTGCAGCTGCCTGTTCTTCCGCAGGAAGTTTTTCAACGGCTTTCTTTTCTTTTTTCGTCAAACCGAAGCCCTCGGTGAAAATATTGTGGGGCTTGCCCATATGAGAGCAAAGGATCACTTTTGCACCGTTTTCCAGAAGATATTGGATGGTGGGAATCGCACCGGCAATTCTCTTATCGCTGGTGATTTTGCCATCTTTCATCGGAACGTTAAAATCGCAACGAACAAAGACTCTCTTGCCGCGAACTTTAACGTCTTTTACAGATTTTTTGTTCATAATACTTTCCCTTTCTTTTTCATTATTCTTTCCTAATGATACCATAAAAATGAGTTTTTAACAATAGATATTTTGTGAATTCCGAGAAATAAGTACAAGATTTCCTTTCCCGAAAACAATTTTCTTTACAAAACAAAACCTCCTACGGTAAACAATACCATAGGAGGTTTTATTGTTTGATTATTCGGCCTTTTCTTCTACCTTTTCGGTTTCAGCTTCGACCTTTTCTTCTGCTTCTTTGGCAGGAGCTTCTTCCTGCTTTTCGGCTTTCTTTGCAGGTGCCTTCTTTGCAGGAGCTTTCTTTGCGGAAGCCGTCTTCTTTGCGGGCTTCTCTTCTTTCTTGTCTTCGGTTACCAGCTCAATGATTGCCATTTCAGCTGCATCGCCGCGACGGGGCCCCATGAGGATTACTCTGGTGTAACCGCCGCATCTTCCGGCGTAGGAAGGAGCGATTTCATCAAAAAGTTTCTTCACGACATCCTCTTTGGTGATAAAGGAAAGTGCCTGTCTTCTGGAAGCCAGGGTGTTCTTCTTTCCAAGGGTAATCATTTTTTCAGTAAGACTCTGAACTTCCTTTGCACGGGTGACAGTGGTTTCCAGTCTGCCTTTTTCAAGCAGGAAAGTTACCTGTCCGCGGAGCATAGAAAGTCTATGATCGGTCTTTCTGCCAAGTTTTCTTCCGGGCATTTCAGTTTTCCTCCTGATAGTATTGGAATGGGATCATTCGTCGTCCTTCTTGAGTTCGAAGCCCAAGGAGTGCAGTTTCTGAATGACTTCTTCCAGAGATTTCTTGCCGAGGTTACGGACTTTGATCATGTCCTCCTCGCTACGATTAATCAGATCTTCAACGGTATTGATACCGGCGCGCTTCAAGCAGTTGAAGGCACGAACCGACATGTCAAGCTCCTCAATGGTCATCTCAAGGACCTTCTCTTTGACAACTTCTTCTCTGTCTTTCATAATTTCGGTCTTTTTCGCCTCATCGGAAAGATCGATAAAGAGATTCAGATGCTCGTTGAGAATCTTGGCTGCGAGAGAAATGGATTCTTTTGCGGTAATGGTACCGTCGGTTTCCACTTCCAGGGTCAGCTTATCAAATTCCATGCGGTCACCAACTCTTGCATTATCCACGGTGAAGTTGACCTTCTTGGTGGGAGTAAAGATAGAGTCGGTAAAAATTGTTCCGATGGAGGGGGTTCCCTGAACCTTATTACGCTCGGCGTTGACATATCCTCTGCCGGTTTCAAAGGTCAGTTCCATGTAAAGTTTGGCGCCCTGTGCTACGGTGCAGATGTGAAGATCGGGGTTGAGAATCTGAATGTCAGAATCTGCCTTGATATCACCTGCGGTGACCGTGCACTCGCCTTGAACGTCGATCACGCAAACCTTCGGCTGATTGGTGAAGAGTTTTGCACGAATGCTCTTAATGTTCAGAATAATTTCGGGCACGTCTTCCTTGACGCCGTTGATGGTAGAGATCTCGTGGAGTACTCCGTCGATCTTTACGCTTGTTACAGCAACGCCCGGAAGAGAACTGATGAGAATGCGGCGAAGAGAGTTGCCCAGCGTGATACCGAAACCACGCTCTAAGGGTTCGACTTCAAATACACCGCGAGAACCGTCTTCCGACTGCTCTACAGTTGCAATACCCGGTCTTTCGATTTCTATCATGAAATAACCTCCTTTGTATTTAGGGATTATTTGGAGTAAAGTTCGACAATGAGCTGTTCATCAATATCAAAGTCAATGTCCTCACGAGCAGGCATTGCAATGATCTTGCCCTTTCCATTCTCCTTATCAACTTCGATCCACTTCGGAACGATTTTGCCTTCGCTCTTTTCGATAACGGACTTGATCTTGGGAAGATCCTTCTTGGAATCTTTGATTGCGATCACGTCATCAACTTTCAAAAGCATAGAAGGAATATTTGCATTTTTACCGTTTACGGTGAAATGGCCGTGGCGAACGAGCTGACGAGCATCTCTGCGGCTTTCGGCAAATCCCATTCTGTAAACGACATTGTCGAATCTACGTTCGATCATGATAAGCAGGTTTACACCGGACATACCTTCCTGTGCATCTGCTTTCTTGTAATAGTTGCTGAACTGTTTTTCCAGAATGCCGTAGTAACGACGGGTTTTCTGCTTTTCACGAAGCTGAAGACCGTAGTTTTTCATCATTCTGGCGCGGGCAGCACCGTGCTGTCCGGGAACGGTGCCACGTCTGGTGATGGGGCACTTATCGGAGAAGCATCTGTCTCCCTTCAAAAACATTTTAACGCCTTCTCTGCGGCACTGTCTGCACGCAGGGCCTGTATACTTTGCCATTTCTTCTCTCTCCTTTCTGGATTATACGCGTCTTCTCTTGGGAGGACGGCAGCCGTTGTGGGGAATGGGAGTTACGTCTTTGATCAGCGTGATCTCAAGACCTGCGGTCTGGAGAGCGCGGATGGCGGATTCTCTTCCCTGTCCGGGGCCTTTTACGAAAACTTCAACGGTCTTCAGACCCTGATCAACAGCCAATTTTGCAGCGGTTTCTGCTGCCATCTGAGCGGCAAAGGGAGTGCTCTTTTTCGAGCCCTTGAAGCCCAGTTCACCGGCAGATGCCCAAGAAATAGCATTGCCATTCACATCGGTGAGAGTGATGATGGTGTTGTTGTAAGTAGAACGGATATGAGCAGCGCCTTTTTCGATATTCTTCTTTTCGCGGCGCTTCTTGGTAGTTCTTTTTGCTTTGGTTACTGCAGCCATTTTTTCCTCTACTCTCCTTTACTTCTTCTTATTCGCAATGGTCTTTGCGGGACCTTTTCTGGTTCTCGCGTTGGTCTTGGTTCTTTGACCTCTGGCGGGAAGACCCTTGCGGTGACGGATTCCTCTGTAGCAGCCGATATCTTTCATTCTCTTGATATCGTATGCGATGTTTCTGCGAAGATCGCCTTCAACGGTATATTCATTTTCGAGGATCTCACGCAGCTTTGCGAGATCATCGTCGGTCAGATCCTTGACTCTGGTATCGGGGTTGATGCCGGTCTTTTCGAGGATCTTCTTGGAAGATGTAAGACCAATACCGAAAATGTAGGTAAGGCCGATCTCGACGCGCTTCTCTCTGGGAAGGTCTACACCTGCTAAACGTGCCATACTGTTTTTTCCTCCTCTTAATTAACCTTGCTTTTGTTTATGCTTGGGATTTTCGCAGATCACCATAACTTTTCCTTTTCTCTTGATGATCTTGCACTTTTCGCATATTTTCTTTACGGAAGGCTTAACTTTCATTTGATTTCCTCCATATTGGTTTAAAAAATTACAGACGTCTGATGATTCTTCCTCGGGTCGGATCGTAAATGCTGACTTCCACCAGCACCTTATCGCCCGGGATGATTCTGATATAGTGTTGCTGCATCTTACCCGAAATGTAAGCCAGGATCACCATATCATTGGGAAGTTTTACTTTGCTTGTGGCATTCGGCAGGGTTTCGATTACCGTCCCTTGGAATTCCATTACATCGTCTTTTGCCAAAATAATCACTCCTTTGATCTTGGCATTTTACAGTTCGGTTAAAATTTTGGGTCCGTCGCTTGTGACGGCAACGGTATTTTCGTAATGTGCGGAAAGAGAGCCGTCGATCGTAACAACGGTCCATCCGTCGGAAAGAACCCGAACCTCTTTTTTGCCGTAATTGACCATCGGCTCAATGGCCAAGGTCATGCCGGCGTAAAGGCGGGGGCCTTTTCCTGCTATCCCGAAATTGGGAACATCGGGTGCTTCGTGCAAATTTTCTCCGATGCCATGACCGACATATTCTCTGACAACGGAAAAGCCGGCGGCCTCCGCTGTCTGTTGAACAGCCGCAGATATATCGCCCACACGGCTTTGCGGTTGAACCTTTGCAAGTCCAGCATAAAAACTTGCCTTCGTCACCTCAATGAGCCGAGCGGCTTCGGGAGAAATATTGCCACAGGGAATCGTTCTTGCGCAATCTCCGTGAAAGCCGTTGTAATAGGCACCCACGTCGATGGAAACGATGTCCCCATCTTTAAGCACTTGATGACCCGGGATTCCGTGGATCACCACATCATTGACGCTGATACAGGAACTATTCGGAAAGCCCGCATAGCCCAAAAAGGACGGAGTCCCTTTGTGCTTTTCAATGTATCTGCGGATCTTTTCGTCGATCTCGCCGAGCATCACGCCGGGAGCGATGATGCCGGCACCCTCATAGAGGGCTTCTATGGTGAGCTTGCAGCTGTCCTGCATCGCTGCAAGCTGTGCCGTGTTTTTTAATTTGATCATGCTTTTAAACCTGCCAGAATTTCTTCTGCGATCAAATCCGCATCGCGGGTTCCGTCCACAGTCAGAATCTTATCGGCGTAATAGTCGATGAGGGGCTCTGTCTGCTTGTGGTAAACCGTAAGGCGGCATAGCACGGTTTCGGGTTTATCATCGTCGCGAATGGCAAGCTCTGTTTTGCAACTGTCACAAATGCCATCCGTTTCGGGCTTGGAGTAAACGGTGTGATAGGTCGCACCGCAGGAAGGACAAAATCTTCTGCCGCCCATGCGGCGAATGATCGTATCGTCGTCTACCTCAAGATTGATGACGCAGTCGATGGAAACACCGAGCCGGTCAAGGGATTGTGCCTGCTGGATTGTGCGAGGAAAGCCATCGAGAATGAAACCGTTTTCACAGTCGGACTGTGCCAGACGGGCTTTGAGAAGCTCTACCACCAATTCATCGGGAACCAAATGTCCCTTTTCGGTGTATCGCTTACACTCAAGTCCAAAATCCGAGCCGCCCTTGATGGCCTCTCTGATGATGTCGCCGGTTGAAATCGCCGGAATCGCAAGGGCAGCGCTGATGCGTGCCGCCTGCGTACCTTTTCCGGCGCCAGGAGCTCCGAGAAAAATTAGTTTCATTTTTTTCTATTACCCAAGAAATCCTTTATAGTGACGCATGGTAATCTGAGATTCCAGATCACGGATTGTTTCCAGAACTACGCCTACAACGATCAGCATAGACGTACCGCCGAAAGAGACGCTACCCAAATCAACACCGCCGCTGGAGATGGCAAATGCGATTGCATTGACTGCCATAGGAAGCACTGCGATGGCACCCAGGAAGAATGCGCCGATGAGGGTGATCTTCT
>JAZNNH010000013.1:0-5999 GCA_045580105.1 Eubacteriales bacterium
GTAAAGGAGTTTAATATGAAAGCAAGATTACCGCAAGGAATGGGAAAAGGTCCCTCCAGCCAAAAAGATATGCTTCGCCAAGTTCAGAAGATGCAAGAAGAAATGGAAGCAATGCAAGAGGAACTGGCAAACCGTGAATATGAGATCGCTTCCGGCGGCGGCGTTTGTAAGATCGTAATCTCGGGCAAGAAAGAAATCAAATCCATCGAACTGGATCCTGTGATTGTCGATCCCGAAGATTTGGAAACCCTGCAAGACGTCCTCGTTGCCGGTGTCAACGAAGCCATCAAGCGCGTGGAAGAAACCGGCAATGCCGAGATGTCTAAAATCACCGGAAATTTAAATCTTCCGGGACTGTTCTGATATGCTTGGCTTCACACCTGCTCTTGAAAAACTGGTAGAACATTTCAGATTACTACCCGGAATCGGGTATAAATCTGCTGTTCGTATGGCTTTTTGTATTTTGGATATGCCCGATGAAAAAGCAAAAAGCTTCGCGCAGTCGATCTTGGATGCAAAGGAAAAAATCGGCCACTGCAAAATTTGTCAAGACATCAGCGAAAAGGAAGTTTGTTCGCTCTGCTCGGATGAAAATCGCGACCGCAGCACGATTTGTGTTGTGGAAAACTCCAAGGACGTTCTCGCGATTGAAAAAATCAACGATTATCGGGGACTGTTTCACGTTCTCGGTGGACTGATCAATCCGATGGAAGGCATCGGACCCGACCAGCTGCGTATCAAACAGCTCTTAGAGCGCCTTGGCAATCAAACCGTACAAGAGATCATCGTCGCAACCAACCCCAGCATTGAGGGGGAAGCTACGGCTATGTATTTGAGTCGATTAATCAAGCCGTTCGGTGTTCGCGTAACCCGTCTTGCCTATGGTCTGCCCGCAGGTGGGGAATTGGAATATGCAGATGAATTAACGCTTTACAAAGCCCTTGAGGGAAGAAGAGAAATTGAATAAAAAAAGGAAGCGAATTTCGCTTCCTTTTTTTATTTGTCTGATCAAAGGGTTTTATTCCGCTGCCGATAAGCGTTCGCTTTTCTTAAACAGGATGGAAATGCACCAAAGAGCGCAAAGCCCCACCAAAGTAAAGATCACTCTTGCGATGATGTGAGCGCTGCCAGGGAAAATCCAGGATACAATATCAAAATTGAAAAGTCCAATGCTTCCCCAGTTCAAACCACCGATGATCAGAATAATCAGTGCAATTCTGTCAAGCATTATATGATACCTCAGATCGTGCTTAATTTCGTTTTAGGATATAAAAAAGAGATCCTATATCCTAAGAATATTATGATCTCTTTTTACAATTTTATCGATGGAATTTTTTACCGTTTCAAAGGGAAGGGGTATCGCTGATCGGCGCATCGTTTTCAAGCGGTGCTTCTTCTGTGAGAGGAACATTATCAACCGGTACATATTGGTCTTCGTTTTCTCCGGAAAAATCAACTTCCATGTTTCCGATTAAAACGGATGCCGTAATTCTGTTGGGATTGTTGGCATCGCCGCGTAGTTCTTTTCCGCAAAGCTGTCCGTTTCGGGAAATGGCTCCGAGCGCACAGGAAAACGTGAGTTTAAATTCTGTTGTCGGTATGTCGGTTTCCACGTCCACGTGACCGATCCAAGATTCTAAAACCGTAGACAAATTTTTCAAATTCGGGACGTGGATCTCAAGGTCGCCCCATTTTGTATTAACGGAAAGACTGTTGTATGCAGAATTTTCACATTCTACGTTTGTGATATTGCCTTTTACCGAAATTTTGGATTCCGAGGATTTTAAATTTTTAAATTCCACGTCACCGATAAAGGACGAAACGTTTAAAACGTCAGCATCGATTCCATCCAGAACAACGTCACCGATTTTAGAATTGATGTCAATTTGATCAACTTTATAACCTTCGGCAAGATTCAAAATCACCGTTTTTTCGGCGTTTGTCGTGTTGCCGAGCCCAAACATATGTCTAAGCCCTTTAAAAGAGAACCCGTCTTTATCAATATAAATACCCATAAAGCCAACGGGATCAACTTCTTTGATGACAAGGGTTTCGCCGACGATTTTGCAAGAGATATTGTTTACGTCTGCTTTTTTCAATTCAATTTCGGTTTGCTGCGCAGAACGGATGATCACGTCACCGGCAAAGGAAGTCAAATCAATTCTGAGAAACTCTTTATTGGATAATTTTTTTACAAAATTTGACTCCGGAGAATCGGCAAGCAACTGAGTAAGAGAAATGGTTTTGTCTTCAATACTTTGATACTTTTTCTCAACACCGTACGGATTGATTCCTTTTATCTTCACAAACAGAGAGCTGGAAAGCGCCAGAAGCAAGCCGGCGCAAAGAAGAATCAAAGCGGTGATGAGGATAGACTTTGTGGTTCGCTTCATGCATTCCCTCCGTAAAGATAACAATAAAGAACTTTCATATAGCGTTTGAATTTCTTGGTCAAGAATTTGATTACCTTCGGCATAACACCAAAGAGAAGTTCATAAACCAAACCGGTCAGCGCGGTTACAAACGAGAAGATAACAGTTCCCACACCGATTTCAATCAATGCAACGGAAACGGTATCAAACAGCATAGCAAAGCCGTAGATCAGCTCAATCACGCCTCCGACAACCAGTGCCGCAATGATCGCAAAAACAAGTACGGAAAGAAAAATGATAATCAGGGTGAGTGCTGCATATGAAATAATTCCTGCGGCAAACGGAAGAATTAAAAGGGGAAATGTAAGAATGCTGAGAAAAACGGTAAGAAACGAAACCGTCCCTTTCGATGCAGTGGATTTGGCAAACATTTTCTTGAAAACACCCACGTACTCAACCGGAGCATCTTCCTCCAAAGGATCGATCTGATAAGGGCTTACGGCGGTTCCGGAAAGGTCTTTATCTTCCGTAACAAACGGCTCGACGGACATTTCTTCGTCAATATCGTCAGAACACTCCTCAATCTTCGTTTCGCCCGATTCCTCTTCATCGTGAAAGGTATCTTCATCGAATTTTTGGGCTTTTTCAAGGGTTTCTGCTTTGGCATTTTCGATTTCTTGAGGTGTTAGCCCGTTTTCACGGTCGATGGGCTCAAGAACGATCTCTTCCACCGGTTCGCTTCTTTGTTCAATGATAACCTTTTCACCGAAAAGGGGAGTGATTTCCTCATTTTCAAGAGAATGAACAAGCTCGGCTTTGTTTTCACGTGAATTCGGCTTTGAGAAGATCAGATCAATTTCATCCTGATTATCATCCTCGCTTTGCGTTTTTTGACTTTCGTCATTTTCGCTCGGTAAGGTATCTTGTAAACGATCTTCGCCACATTCAAAATCAGACATCAGTAAATCCTCATCTTTGGTTTCCGTTTCCAAAGCAAGATCGACATTCGTCCGGTGTTCAGCGGAATCTTCTTCTGTTTTTTGGGCTACGCTCTCGGATTCGAAACCGGATTCTTCTATTTCATCGGCTTGCGCAACAGAATCCGAATTTTGATCAGAGGGAGCATCCCCGTCAAAATTTTCTTCCTGTGCTTGACAGGCAGTGCTTTGCCCCGTAAAGACATCTTTCAATTTGGCAGCAATTCTCTCCGGAGAGCCAAAGGACTTCACCACCGCCTCTTCGGTGAGAGCGTCGGTGTCTTTCAATTTTCTTTCATAGAAAGCGAGAACTGTTTTTTGATCCTCGGCGGATAAAAAATCAAGTTGAAATTTTAATCGTTTCAAAAAAGCATTTCCGGTCATTTCTTCACCACACAATATAAGTTATTATTATCATTATTACATATTTTAATAAAAAAATCAATATTGGAATCAAAAAAGGGAAAAAGAGTTTTCGCCGGTTTTGCTTGTATTTTTGCTTGCGCTGTGATAAAATGGTGTGCGAGGGGAGGATTGAAATGAGTTACGCTGACAACATTTTTATTTCCATGTGCCGCGATATTTTGGATCACGGTGTCGATACAAAAGGGGAGAAGGTTCGTCCTCATTGGGAAGACGGCTCGACGGCATACACCATCAAGCGATTCGGTGTGGTCAATCGCTATGATCTTTGCAAGGAATTTCCTGCCATCACACTGCGCAAAACCGCGTTTCGAAGCTGTGTTGACGAGCTTCTTTGGATTTGGCAAAAAAAGAGCAACCGTATTTGCGAAATCTCATCCAAAATCTGGGATTCTTGGGCGGATGAAAACGGAACCATCGGCAAAGCATACGGCTATCAACTTTCCTTACAATACCAATTTAAACAAGGGGTAATGGATCAGGTTGACAACGTGCTTTGGCAACTACAAAACACGCCTTTTTCAAGACGAATTCTCACCAATCTCTACAATTTCGCCGACCTCTCCGAAATGGGTCTTGAACCCTGTGCTTATTCTATGACCTTCAACGTAACCCAAGACGCTTCCGGCGCTTTGGTTTTGAATTCGATCCTCAATCAAAGATCCAGTGACGTCTTAACCGCCAACAATTGGAACGTGGTTCAGTATGCGGTATTAACGCATATGTTTGCCCAAGTTTCCGGCATGAAGGTGGGCGAATTCGTCCACGTGATTGCCGATGCCCACATTTACGACAGACACGTTCCTTTGGTAAAAGAATTGATTTCACGCGAGCCCTTGCCGGCTCCCAAATTCTGGATCAACCCCGAAATCCATGATTTTTATCAGTTCACACTTGATGACGTAAAACTTTTGGATTACGAAACTCACGAACAAATCAAAAACATTCCCGTCGCGATTTAAGGAGCAAATATGAATCTTATCGTAGCAGTTGATCTGAATTGGGGGATCGGAAAAGGCAACGATCTTTTGTATCACATCCCCGAAGACATGAAGTTTTTTCGCACGATGACCATCGGGAAGAACGTCATATGCGGGAAGAACACCTTGCTTAGTTTTCCCGGCTCAAAGCCCTTGCCCGATCGCAAGCATTTTGTTTTGACCCACGGAGATCTTCCTCAGGATGAAAATCTCGTTGCGGTTCATAGTATGGAAGAATTGCAGCAAACGCTTGCTACGCTTCCTAAAGAGGATGTTTTTGTCATTGGAGGTGCCAGCGTGTACCGCCAACTTCTCAAACAATGCAAAATTGCCTACGTTACCAAAATTTTCAAAGACGAAAAGAAGGCAGACGTGTTTTTCCCCGATTTGTCTTCCGACCCCGATTGGCGCCTTGTTGACCCCGGAAAGCGGACCGTATCAAAAAGCGGAACAGAATTTGCTTTTCAAGTATACGAAAATTCCAATCTATAAAAGAAAACTCCGGCTTTTTGCCGGAGTTTTTTGTATACTTTAAAACCAAACTCGAATAATAAGTTTATGTTAAATTTATTGATTCGCTTCCTGTTTGTTTATCTATTTATGATCTTTTCCATGAAATTTATGGGAAAACGCCAAGTAGGACAGATGCAGATGTCAGAGCTTGTCACAGCGTTCTTTCTCTCGGAGCTGGCAACCTATTCCATTTCCGAACGGGATTACCCGCTTTTATATTGTGTCATTCCCATTCTGATCTTAATCTGTTTTCAAGTCGTGATTTCTTTCCTTACCGTAAAAATACCGATCTTTAAAAAAGCGTTTGATTTTGCGCCCAGTGTTTTGATCTGTGAAGGAAAAGTAATTGGAAAGGAGCTTGCGAAAAACCGTCTGACCTTGGACGAATTGTTTTCCCTTTTACGGCTAAACGGTTTTTATCGACTATCAACCGTTCGTTTTGCAATTTTAGAACCGAACGGCCAGTTGAGCGTCGTTCCGTTTGGAAAGGATGAAACGGTCACTTGCTCCGATCTGGGATTGGACGGGAACACAGGCGGATACACCGTCGCCGTGGTTGACGATGGAAAAATCAATCAAAAAGCACTGCAAGCAATCGGAAAAGATGAAAAATGGCTGAAAAAGCAGTTAAAATCCGCAGGCATCAAAGACGAAAAAACTCTTTTATTAATGGCTTCTGATCTCAATGGTGAGATTATAACAGTCAAGAAAGACAAATCATGAAATCATTTGTG
>JAZNNH010000014.1:0-20231 GCA_045580105.1 Eubacteriales bacterium
GCCGAATGGCTTGGGATTTTGTTTTTACAAAGTCATCTTCGATGGGACAAGAAACGAGGGGATCATATGAAAAAAATTGTGATTTTTGATTTGGACGGCACCTTGTTTGATACGACCTATGCCATGCAGGCGTGCGGAAATCACGCGCTTTCTCTGTTGGGACTTCCCACCTTTTCTCGGGAAGATTACGCTCACTTTTCCGGCGGCGGTGTGGAGGAATACGTCAATGCCATTTTGGAAGCGGCAGGGGACGGGGAGCATCGCCACTTCGACGAGTTTTGGCGCACTTACTTGGAAAAAAACGAGTCCTTGCCGGACGGCTTCAATCAGCCCTATCCCGGTGTTTTACCGCTTTTGTCGGCACTGAAAGATAAGGGCTTGCGTCTTGCGGTTCTTTCCAATAAAGATCATGCATCTTGCGTGAGCATCGTAGAGAAAACCTTCGGCTCGAACCTGTTCGACGTGATTTGCGGCGACAATGCAGAGCGTCCCGTCAAGCCCGATCCGGCAGGGGTTTTTGCCATTTTAAACGAAAGCGTTCTTTCCCCTGACGATGCGCTTTACGTGGGTGACACCGAGGTGGATATGAGAACCGGAAAGCGCGCGGGCGTGGAAACCTGTGCCGCCCTTTGGGGGTATCGCAGCCGCGAAGTGTTAGAAAGGGAGGGCGCGGATCGCTTTTTGGCTCAGCCCCTCGATCTTTTGTCCCTTTGCTGAAAAAAGAGAATGCAATGCATTCTCTTTTTTGTTTTTATGCTTCTTCTTTTTTGATTTCCTCGTGGCGCTTGACCTTTGCGGTGCTGGTTTTGATCAGCGGCGTGGTTTGGAAGGTCAGGTGCTTGATGTGTTTGTAGCCGGGAAGCAGTTCGTTGATCTTCACCACGTCTTCTTTCATCAAGGATGCCAGTTCCTGCTCGTTCTTTTCCGGTTCGTGTTCTTCAAAATACTCTTTGCTGTAGACGATCTTGGCAGAAACCAAAAGGTCGTCTTCTTTCTTTTTGCCGTACACCATCACCTCGGAAACGTAGGGCAGTTTTCCGACGATGGTTTCCAGCTCTTCGGGGTATACGTTCTTGCCGTTTTTCAGAACGATCACGTTTTTCTTGCGACCGGTGATGAAAATAAATCCGTCCTCGTCGATTCTTCCCAAATCGCCCGTGTAAAACACGCCGTCTTTGAGAACCGCCTCGGTTTCTTCCGGCATTTCATAATAGCCCAGCATCACGTTGCCGCCCTTGGCGCAAATTTCGCCGATGCCTTCTTCATTGGGGTTGTCAATGGTGATCTCGACCGAGGGGAACGCTTTTCCGACCGAGCCGTAGCGAATGTCCTTCGGGTTTTCTGCCGACAAAACGGGGCTGGTTTCGGTCAATCCGTATCCTTGCACGGTGAGAATGCCAAAGTCGTTGAAGCCCTTTGCCACTTCTCTGTCAATGGCGGAAGCGCCGCTGATGATGAAACGAATCTCTCCGCCCAGCTCGTCCAAAATGGACTTGAAAAGTTTTCTTCTCGCGTCAATACCGGCTTTTCTCAAGCTTTCGCTGACTTTCAAAAGCCCCTTGACCGTTTTGGTCATCTTCTTCTTTTCAATGCCGCGCCAAATGTTGCGGTACATCACTTCCAACAGCAGGGGAACGCATACGAAGGTGGTAATTTTATATTCTTTTAAGTTTTTCTGCACGTGTCGAAGTCCGTCACAGAACATATTGGTCGTGCCGGAGCACAGAAAATAGGTCAAACCAACCGAGCCGAAGGTGTGGTGCAGGGGGAGAAAGACCAAGTTGCGGTCGGTCGGATACAGCTCTTCCACCGAGAGCAGATCGTAAAGGTTGGTGGCGATGTTGCGGTTTGAGAGCATCACGGCCTTGGACTGCGAGGTGGTTCCGGAGGTGAAAATGATGGTAGCAATGTCGTCGGGGTTCGGACAATAGGTATCGAAAGCGGAATTGTTTTGCATAAAGAGCGTTCCGCGCTCTTGGATTTCGCCGATGCTGTCAACCTCTTCCAAGAGTTTCTTGGTGGAAATAAAGTGACGGATGCCCAAGTCGTTTTCTTGTTTTAAACGAGAAAAGAGCTCTTGGTGCTTGGCATCAAAGACCACCGCATCGCATTTGGCTCGTTTTAAGGACAACAGAAGCTCCGGTTCGGTCAATTCCTTATCCAGCGGAACGATCACACCTACGCCGCAAAGCACGGCAAGATAGGTCAGAATCCATTCATAACTGTTAAAGCCGATGACGGCAATCCGTTTTCCCTGAAGTCCCAGCGCGCAAAGTCCGGATCCGAAACGGCGGATCTCTTCCCAAAAGCTATGATAGGAAATATTGCGATAATGGGCTTTTCCGCCTTTTTCCTGTTTTAAGACAAAAGCCGTGTTATCGGAAAATTTCTCCACCGCATCCAAGACGTAGTCGCGGATCAATTCGTGTTTGGGTGCTTCCCGTAAAACGGTTAGTTTTTTCATAAATAAATACCTCATCTGGTTTTTAAAACTATGTTATCAGATTTTGTAAACTTTGTCAATGCTTTCCTTGACTTTTTGCGAAAGGTTTTCTCCTTGCCGTATTAGTGTTTTTTTATTGCATTTTGCCTCGCGCTTTGCTACAATGGAATAAAAAAACGGAGGATACCATGCTTCAGGAATCAAAACACCCGATGTGGCTGCGGCTTGACAATGCCGCGAAAATCTTTCCTGCTTCGATGCGTCGGGGCTGGAGCAACGTTTTCCGTTTGAGCGTCAGTTTCCGTGACCCGATCGACAAGGATGCCATGCAGCGCGCAGTGAAGCGCGTTTCCAAGCGCTTTCCCTCGATCTGCGTTCGCTTGGGAAACGGTTTGTTTTGGTATTATTTGGAGCAGGGAAAAACCCCTCCCGCTCTTTCCGAGGAAGGGTGTCAGCCGCTTCTTCCGATGACCAAAAAAGAAATGAAACGCGCTTCGCTTCGCATTCTTCTGTATGAAACGCGCTTGGCGGTCGAGTTTTTTCACGCCCTCACGGACGGGACCGGAGCGTTGGTGTTTTTAAAGACGCTGGCGGCAACGTATCTCGAAGAAAAAGAACAGTTTCCGATTTCCCTCGAAAAGGGAATTCTTTCTCCCGACGGTCCGGCAGACCCCGAAGAATGGGAAGACGCCTTTTTGCGTTATGCCGGAAAGGACGCTGCTGCCCGAACGAGCTCTCCTGCCTTCCGATTGGACGGCATTCCCGAAAAAGACGGTTTTCTTCACGTAAGCTGCGGCAGCATCCCGACCGATCAGCTTCTTGCGGTATCAAGGGGAAAAGGCGTGAGTATGACGGCTTTTTTGGCAAGTTGCCTCATTTTCAGTATTGCGCAAATTCAGCAAAAGAAGATTCCCCCGAACAAGCAAAAAGCCGTTCGGGTTCAGATCCCCGTCAATTTGAGAAACTTTTTCCCCAGCAAAACCTTAAGAAACTTTGTGGCAGTGGTCAACGTAGGGCTCGAAAAAGGGGAGCTGGACGCCTCTTTTGATGAGATTTTGTCCCGTGTCCATCATCAGATGGCGCTTTTTATCACCAAACGAAACTTGAATTCGGTGTTCACGGCGAACGTCAACAGCGAAAAAGGGCTTGGCATTCGCCTCGTTCCGCGTATTTTGAAAGATCTTGTGATGCGCTCGGTCTTCGATCGGGTCGGGGAGTCCTCGGCTTGCCTGTGCCTTTCCAATTTGGGAGAAGTTTTGATTCCCGAAGCGATGGAAAGCCGGATCGAACGCTTCGATTTTATCATCGGCCCTCAGGCAAAAGCCCCCTATAACTGCGGTGTTGTGTCGCATCAGAACACCGTCAGAATTCATTTGGTTCGCAACACGCGGGAACCGGAATTGGAGCGGGTCTTGTTTCCCTTGCTCTCTTCTTTCGGACTTCCCTTGACCTTAGAAAGTAATGAGAGGTAGAATATGTTTTGCCCCAAATGCGGCACTCATTTATCGGAAAACAGCAGAAAATGCCCCCTTTGTTTGACGGTGCTGCCGGAACTGGATCAAAAGAAACACGCCCCGTTTTATCCCAACACGCCCCGTCCTCGGGAAAAGGAAGATTTCCGCGCTCTGCTTTTTCTTGTCACCTTGTTTTTTTTCATTGCGGGAAGTGTGGTTTTGGCTTTGGATTGGATTGAAAACGGAGAAATCGGTTTTTCCTTTTATGTTGCCGCACCGCTTTTGATTTTATACGCATCCTTCCTGCTACCTCGCTGGTTTCGCCGCCCCAATCCCGTCATTTTCCTGCCGATCGTATTTTGCTGTGTGATGGCGGCGCTTTTGTACGTGGATCTTCGCACGCAAGGCGGATGGTTTTTATCCTTTGCCTTTCCTGTTTTGGGCGGCTTCTTTCTCTTTTTGGAAGCGGCGGTTGCGCTGCTATATTACCTGCGCGGCGGAAGACTGTATATTTTCGGAGGACTCTTCCTTTCTTTGGGAATTTTGTCTTTTGTGGCCGAGATCCTCTATCGCGTCACGTTTTCCTTACCGGTTCGCTTGACGTATTCCATTTTGTTCTTGATTTTCTTTTCGATTCTCGGTTTGGGCTTGATTGTGATTGCCATCGTGCCGCCGTATCGCCGCTATTTTGAACGTCGATTTTTCCTTTGAGCGATCCTGTTAAGAAAATTCTGATCTTGTAAGGTGCGAGCCGAGGAGAAAACATTCGGTTTTCTCCCGTTTCGTTAAAAGGTGCTTTTATGCCAAGTGTTGTCAAAGAAATACGGATTCAAAAAAATCTTCAACCGAGTCAAAAAAAGGATTTGCCGCCGTCCCGATTTCCGACGGTGCTCATTTTTGCGCTGATCCTTGTTGTCGTCACGCTCACCGTTGCCTTTTTGTCGGACCAACGGGCGCAAAAGGAACCCGAAACGCTGGATTCGACCGTCGAATCCACTCCGCTTCCCGACTTTATTACCAAAGATTTGATTCGGGTGGACGGAGCATCCCGCCGCGGGGAAAAACTGGAGGCGGTCCGAGATATTGCCGTGCATTACGTCGGCAATCCCGGCACCGGTGCCACCGCCAATCGGAATTATTTTGATTCGCCGGACTCCGAAACCAGCTCTCATTTTATCGTTGGGCTGAAGGGGGAAGTGATTTTGTGTGTTCCGCTGGATGAAAAATCCAGTGCCACCAACGAACGCAACCGCGATACCATTTCCGTGGAGGTTTGCCATCCGGATGAAACGGGCAAGTTTTCCGACGTCACCAGACAATCTCTGGTGCGGCTTTTGGCTTGGCTTTGCAAGGAATATGATTTGGATGAGGGCAATCTGATTCGTCATTATGACGTGACGGGGAAACCGTGCCCCCTTTATTACGTTGAAAACCCCAACGCTTGGGAAGAACTGAAAGCGGATGTTAAAAAAGAGCTGGAATCGGAGATGTAAGGTGAAACGTTTGACCGAAAAACAAAAAAAGACAGTAAGTTTTTTCGCACTTTTGTTCCTACTTCTGTTTTTTATTTTGGCAACCTGCCTTCTTTGGCGATCGTTTGTTGATTTTTTCAGTCAGCCGGAAACCTTTCGCCTTTGGGTGGAAGACAAGGGCTGGGGCGCCAAGGGAATTTTTACTCTTTTGGTGGTCTTGCAGGTGATCGTAGCGCTCATTCCCGGTGAAATGCTGGAAATTGCTGCGGGATTTGCCTTTGGAAGTGTGGAAGGTACGATCTTGACCTTGGCAGGGATTGTCATCGGCAGTGTCTTGGTGTTCCTCTTTGTTCGCGGGTTCGGCATCAAACTCGTACAGGTATTTTTTTCTTTGGAGAAAATCCATTCTCTGAGAATTTTGCAGGATTCCAAAAAATTTCACTCGCTTTTATTTCTGATTATGCTCATTCCCGGAACCCCGAAAGATTTGATCAGCTATTTCGTCGGCTTGACGAATATCAAATTGGGGCACTGGATTCTTTTGACTTCTGTTGCACGCATCCCGTCGATCGTAACGTCCACCGTCGGCGGCAATGCACTGGGAGAGAAGAATTATCTCTTCGCCGTTTTGGTTTTCGGCGTCACCGTTGCCATTGGATTCTTCGGCATTTGGCTGTATGACCGCATCACCAAACGAAGAGAAGAAAAATGAGAATCGAAAACTTACAATGACCGAATAAGGAGGATTGTATGCTGGAAATTAAATCGTTGTCCAAACGCTATCGGCCCAAAAAAGGGTTGCCCGTAACGGCACTGGACCAAGTTTCTTTGACCTTTCCCGAAAAGGGAATGGTTTTCATTGTGGGAAAAAGCGGTTGCGGAAAAAGCACGCTCTTGAACCTGTTGGGAGGACTGGATTCCTATGATTCCGGAGAAATCATCATCTCCGGCAAATCCTCGAAGGCGTTCCGCCAATCGGATTTTGATTCCTACCGAAATACGCTCGTCGGATTTATTTTTCAGGAATATAACGTGCTGGACGAATTCACGGTCGGTGCCAATATCGCGCTGGCTTTGGAATTGCAGGGAAAAAAGGCACTCGACGATGAGATTTCCCGTATTCTGGAGCAGGTGGATCTGGTCGGATACGGAAACAGAAGACCGAACGAGCTGTCCGGCGGACAGAAACAGAGGGTTGCCATCGCCCGTGCACTGGTGAAAAATCCGAAGATCATTATGGCAGACGAGCCCACCGGCGCACTCGATTCCAATACGGGTCGGCAGGTTCTGGATACCTTAAAGAAGCTCTCGCACGATAAGCTTGTCATCGTGGTTTCTCACGACATCGATTTTGCACATCAATACGCCGACCGCATTGTGGAGCTGTCCGACGGAAAAGTCCTTTCCGATCGTGAATATGCATCTCGCGTTGCGACAGAGGAAGCGGACGGCATCACCTTCGAACAGGGCGAGGTTCGCGTGTCACGCGGGTATCGGCTCACCGAGGAAGACAGAGAAGCCATCAATGCTTATTTATCTTCGCTTGAAACGGGAGAAGAGGTGGTAATCCGCGGCAAGAAAAGCAAAGAAAGAGTCGGTCGGGAAGCCGGAAAGCCGGATTTATCCCACCTCAACCCCATTCGATTCATCCCCTCGCGTCTTCCGATGAAAGCGGCATTCCGCATCGGTTGCGGTGCGCTCAAGCACAAGAAAATCCGTCTTGCGTTCACCATTTTGCTCTCATGTATCGCCTTCGGTCTATTCGGACTTGCCGATACCTTCGGTGCGTACGACCATATCACCACCTGCACGCGTTCGATTTTGGATTCTTCCATCAACTACGTTTCCTTTGCCAAAACGCAAAAACACGTCTACGGCGAAGGGGAAGAGGATTTTTATTATTCCCGAAGCGGTAAAATCCGCCAAGAGGAGCTGAGCGAGATTTCCAAACGCAGCGGCGTTTCCCTGCAGGGTGTGTTCGTTCCGTATCAAGCAAATTTGGAATTCACTTCGCTTTATGATAACGAAGCGGAATTCACCAAATCCGATTTTCACATTTACCCTTATGGCTTTAACGGCTTTTCCGAGCTTTCTTCCGATATGGTTTCTGCCAATTCGCTTCGCATCTTGGCGGGACGCTTGCCGGAGGGGGACAAAAACGAAATCGCCATCACCTCCTATATCTGCGAAACCTTTTACATCGGCGGATTTGCGCGCCAAGAAGACGGAAAAACGGTCTATGACAAGGTTTCCGTGCCTGAGGATATGCTGGGGAAGGTTATCCCCTTAAACGGCGTGGATTATACGGTCGTCGGCGTACTTGACTCCGGCTTTGATCTGGATCGTTACCGCCCCTTGACAGAAGAGATAAAGGATGAATCCACCGCTGACCTTCTCGTTTCATATGCCTTGATGCAGGAGCTGTCCGGCATTCGGGAATACTCCATGGCACAGATCGCCTTCGTCGGTCAAGGACATTTGGATGCGCTCCTCGAAAAAGAACCGCAATTTTTGGAAGCGGAAAACGGATATTTTGAATTGCAGTGGATCATCAAGGATCACGGCGAGGAATATCGAAGCGGAACGGCCGCCGATCGCTACGGCACGCTTCAGCACCGCGGAGACTATGAAATTGCTTGGGCAGACGGCGAAAAAGAGAGCTTGGCGGAAAACGAAGTGGTCGTTTCCCTCGAATTTCTCTCTTACATCGTTTCCGGCTTTTCCGCCAAGGACGGAAAGGCGACTGAGGAAAACGTCATAGAACTCCCTGATTTTTCCAAGGGGGAGAACGAAGAATTTTTTGCTCGGCTCAAAGAAATGCAGCCGCTTTTCCTTTCGGTCGGTAATTGGTATCAAAACGAGAACCCCAAAGAAATTGAAAACGCCACCATCGTCGGTGTTTTGCTTCCCGATGAAAAAGCCATCCTGCCCGAACCGGGAATTGTGCTTTTGGGAAATGAAGCTTTGATTGGAAGCATCGCTCGTCTTCATGACGGCGTGTTCCGCTATGCGGTGGGACAGATGCCGAAAACCTACGGTGAGGTGGAACAGCTTGTTCGCTTCAGCAACGAAGAAGGGGATGTGCGTTATGAACTCCAAAATCCCGTCACGTTTGAGCTGGAAGCGATTCACGAGGTTCTTTTGGTGCTCTCCAAGGTCTTCCTTTACGTCGGCATCGGCTTTGCGGTCTTTGCCTCGTTCCTTTTGGCAAACTTCATCGGCACCAGTATCGCTTATAAAAAACAGCAGATCGGCATTTTGCGTGCCATCGGGGCGCGCTCTAACGACGTTTTCCGCATCTTCTTTGCGGAAAGCTTTGTTATTGCTATCATCAATTTCATCCTTTCCGCGGTAGGAACCTTTGCCGTGGTGTCACTGATCAATTACGTTGTTCGTACGGAAACGGGAATTCTGATTACCATTCTCACGTTCTCCTTCCGCCAAGTTGCTCTGCTTCTTGCCGCAAGTGTTTTGGTAGCGGCGCTGGCAAGCTTTATTCCCGTCAAGAAAATTGCCTCGAAAAGGCCGATCGACGCCATTCGCGATCGATAAGAAATGAGTTGCTTTCGAAAGAAAGCAACTTTTTTCTTGACAGAATTTGAGAAACTTATTATACTTAAATTAATAAGGTACCTTACTAATTTGAAGGGAGGGATCAAAATGAAAATAGAGGAGAAACTGCTCGCTTCGTTTCGCCGCGCTTGGGCATATTCCCGACGGGAAAGACGGCAGTTTTTGGAATCGGAGGGCGAAACAAAACCGATTCGCGGCTCAGGTCACATTTTGGAATCCCTTTCCCTTGACAAGGGAAAAAGTCAGCGTGCGCTGGCGCTGGAACTCGGAATCCGTCCCCAGTCCCTTTCGGAAGCGTTGGGGCATTTGGAGGAAAGAGGGGAGATCCGAAGACAAGCAGATCCTGCCGACGGCAGAGTTACCTTGGTGTTTCTGACCCGAGAGGGAGCCGAAAAACGAAAAAAACATCAACAGATCCGAACCGAACACGCAACCCAATTCTTTTCCGTTTTATCACAGGAAGAAAAAGAACAGCTTTTGTATCTCTTGGAAAAAATCACCCAAGACCGTGAAAAAAAGGAGGAACCGTAATGCCCCCACCCATGCTGTATCAATATAAAAAAGTCCCCAAGCCGAAGAATTTAAGGGACGTTCCGCGATATGTAAAAGAATTACTGGGCGGCTTTTTCGTCCGATTTGCCTACATTGTGAAGCTGGTTTGGAAAACGGGCAAATGGATTCTGTTTCTCCTTTCCTTCGTCGCTCTGTTTAAGGGCGTCACGCCGGTCATCGGAAGCTTGATCTCCCAGCGGATTTTAAATGAACTGCAAACGGTTCTCGCCGGCAGAGTCGCGGTCGATTTTGCCGATTCGATGGTGCTCAAGCTTCTCATTTTCCTGTTTGTGTATCGAATCATCGTCAAGATCGTCAACAACGTCAGCACCGCCCTCAACCGCATCGCGGGAGAAAAGGTGGTAAGGCAAGTCAAGGTCCAGATGATGGAAAAGTCAAAAGAGATCGATTTGGCATCCTTTGACAATCCCAAGTTTTATGAAAAAATGGAAAACGCCAACCGCGAGGCAGGCAACCGTCCGCTGACCATTCTGTCGGAAACCTTCGGCATCGTCAGTACCGCCATTGAATTTGCCAGCTACCTTGCCATTTTGCTTTCCGCGCCGGGTCTTTCTTGGATGACGTTTTTGATTCTTTTGGTTTCGATCCCATCTGCCATCATCAATTTTATCTATCGCAAAAAGAACTTCAATTATATGCGCCGCCGTTCCAAGGACCGCCGTCAGATGAATTATTATTCCGATCTTTTGGTCAACAAGGATATGATCAAGGAAGTTCGAATGTATGATCTGGCTGACGTGTTTATCGGGCGCTTTGTCGAAGTATTCGCGCGGTATTATCGCGGTCTTCGCAATCTGATCGTCAGCGAGCGAGTTTGGCACGTGGGCATCGGCATTGTTTCGAGCTTGCTGAACTTGGCTTTTTACATTATCATTGCCAAAAAGGTATTTCGCGGCGAGTTTATGATCGGTGACTATACGCTCTTCACCGGCGCGATCCTTTCTGTTTCCAATTGTGTCAGCACCTTGATTACAACCTCTGCCACCATTTACGAGGGAACGCTTTTCATTGACAACCTCATCGCCTTTATGAAAGAGAAAGCCACGATCCGGCCCAAGGGCGAACCCCCCCTTCCGGTTTCGAAAAACACGGGACACACCATTGAGTTTAAAAACGTCAGCTTCCGCTATCCCGGAACAGAAAGATACGTGCTGAAAAACATCAATCTTCTGATCTCGCCTGGAGAAACGGTGGTTTTGGTCGGACTCAACGGCGCGGGAAAAACGACCCTACTCAAACTTTTGATGCGTCTTTACGACCCGACCGAGGGTGTGATTTATTTGGACGGCGTTGACATCCGCGAATACGACGTCAAGAGCTTATATCGGATGTTCGGCATTATTTTCCAAGATTTTGGAAAATACGCCGTCACGGTGGAGGAAAACATTCGCTACGGAGATATCCACAAGGAAGCGGATTTTGCCAAGATAGAAGAAGCGGCGCGTCAAAGTGCTGCCGAAGAATATATCCGCGCGTTGCCGAACGGTTTTGATACCCCTCTGATGCGCTTTTTCGAGCCAAACGGCATCGAGCTTTCGATCGGACAGTGGCAGAAGCTTGCGGTTGCCAGAGCGTTTTACGCCGATTCGGACTTTTTGATTTTGGATGAACCGACGGCATCGCTTGACCCCATGGCAGAGCAAGAAATCTTCCTGCAGTTCGATCAGCTTCGGGAACACAAGACCTCGATTTTCGTTTCGCATCGGCTTTCCAGCGCCACCATTGCCGATCAGATCATCGTGCTCGAAAACGGAACGGTAGTCGAAAACGGAACCCACAAAGCCCTGATGGCGAAAAAAGAAAAGTATTACGCCCTCTTTTCCACGCAGGCAAAACGCTATCTGGAAGAAGCATAATTCTCAAAAACAAAAAAATCCCCCTTTGGACGTACCAAAGGGGGATTTCAATTTATTTCTGTTCTTTTTCTTGCAGTTCTTTTAAAAGCGCTTCTTGTTTTTCTTGATTTTCTTTTGCCACGTCAGCGCCTTCCGTGCTGTCTTTGCTGAGCATGATTTTGACCGTGAGAATGATCAGTTTCAAATCCAGCTGCAGGGAATAGTTTTCGATATACATCAGATCCAAACGGAGCTTATCGTAGGGGCTTGTGTTATATTTGCCGTAAATCTGAGCAAAACCGGTCAAACCGCCCTTGACCTTCATACGGTAAGCAAACTCCGGCATCTTTTCGCAGAATTCATCGACAAACACCTTGCGTTCCGGTCTGGGACCGACGATGGACATATCGCCTTTCAAAATGTTGATAAACTGAGGAATTTCATCCAATCGGGTTGCACGAACGAATTTTCCCACTTTAGTGATACGCGGATCGTTTTCCCCTGCGGACAGCACCGCGCCGGTGAGCTTTTCCGCATTTTGGATCATACTTCTGAATTTTAAAATATTAAACTCTCTGCCGCCCAGCGTCATTCGCTTCTGTTTGTAGAACACAGGACCGCCATCCTCGATCTTGATGGCAAGAGCAACCAAAAGCAGAACCGGAGAGGCGAGCAAGAGAATGATGGCGCTGAACAAAATGTCCATCAAGCGTTTGATGATCCTCTGAGGCAGGGAAATGCTGTTTTGGTTGATGTAGATCAGGGGCGTATCAAACAGGTTGATGTGTTTGCCGCCGCGCATCAGAATGTCTGAAATTTTGGGAACCACGTAGGTTCGAATGTCGTTTTGAAAGCAGAATTTCAAAAGATCGTTTCGAATTTGAGCCGGCAGATCGTTCAGGATCACCCCGTCATACAATTTCACCTCTCGGCAAACGGCATCAAGACCCTCGTCAATGGAAATGAGCTTTTTGATGTTGTATTTATCCTTGCGAGAGTCCATCTTGATTTTGATGCTCACCGCATTGTCGCTTCCGTAGACCAAAAGCATTTTGTGCGGGGCAAAGAAATGGTGATAGATCCGTTTGAAGATGAGGATCATAAGCACCGCCACGGCAAGGTCGAGGAAGAACAGCAAGAGAATCGGAAAAACGGAAACCATGCGGTTTGCAATCAGACAAAGCTGGAAGTAGGTGATAAAGTTTACCATGATCAGCCCGATGAGCTGTCCTAATCCGATGTCGATTGCCTTTCTTTGGTCAAACAAAAAGCCGTCCAAATTAGCAAAGAAAATGGAGATGAGAAGACCGTATACGCCGACTAAAACGTATTTACCTCTAAAATAAAAATATCCGGGAAGATAGGCGTCCTCATAGGAATTACGGAAGACAACGTAGTATAAAATGCAAAGCACTGCAACTTCGAGAAGACTTTCAAATCCTCGCAGAAGACCACGGATTTCGTGGCGTCTGTAGCTGTGATGCAAAAAAATCACCATCCTTGATTGTTTGATCCGGCAGAAAAACACCAAACCTTGCGGAGAAGTGTTTTCTTTGAACGACATTTTCTTATTGTTTTCTTATTGTACCACAATCCGGCAAAAAAAGTCAACAAGATGGCCGAAAAAGGCACTGGTTTGTAGGGTTCGAAAAAACTTGCATTTGCTTTGGAATGCGTGCTATAATGAAAGAGGGCAACGGCTTGAATGTTGCCGAAACGTCGGCTTTTAGGAGGATGGTATGAAGCTTGTATGGTTGACTGCGCTGGGGGTAGGCGGCGCGACGGTCTTTGGCGCTGTGATCGGTTTCCTGTTTAAGAAAATCTCGCACCGCTTTTCGGATATCGTGTTGTCGTTTGCGTCGGGCGTGATGTTGGCGGCAGCTGTTTTGGGACTGATTATCCCGTCTGTGGAATTCAGCGGAAAAGAGGGACTTTGGATGACGCTGGCGGGTGTGTTCGTCGGTGCTCTTTGTCTGAATTTGGTCGATAAACTCGTGCCTCACTTGCACGGATTTGCGGGAGAGGAAAACGAAAATCATCAAAATACCGGTCTGAGTCAGGTTTTGCTGTTTGTTTTTGCGATCGCCATTCACAATTTACCCGAGGGCATTGCGGCAGGTGTCAGCTTCGGTTCCGGTGATACGGCGCAGGCGCTGGCGATTGCCGGCGGCATTGCCTTGCAGAACATTCCCGAGGGAATGGTGATCATCGGACCGATGTTAGCGGTGGGAGTATCGCCCAAAAGAACCTTTCTTTGTGCACTGGGAACGGGGCTTGTCGAAGTGCTCGGCACCTTACTCGGCTATTTTTCCGTTTCCGTTTCCCGTGCGATTTTGCCGTTCGCTCTTGCGTTTGCCGGCGGCACAATGCTTTACGTGATCAGCGATGAAATGATTCCCGAAACCCACGCGCACGGCAGTCAACGCGGCGCCACTTGGGCTCTTTTGATCGGCTTTTGCGTGATGCTCGTCACCGATACGCTCCTTTGATTTTTTTCTTGAAAAAGCATTCTTTTCAAACGGTGAAAAGATGTGCCAAAATTTCCAAAAATATTAAGGAAGAAAAACGGCGAATTCGCCAGAAAAACAATTGACAAACAAGCGAAAAATCGGTACAATGAAACTGTATGATACAAGGGGAAACCCGATTGTGTTTTTATTATATTTTTGCAAAATGGAGAAGGGTATGAAAAAGAAACTGGTTTCTGTTTTGTTTGGTATTGCCTTTGCCTTTGCCTTGGCGATCCCGACCTTTGCAGCACAAGGCGCCACCGTCTGTACTCCCGAGCAAACGAAGTGCGCTCGTGGGGAAACGGTCACCTTTGCCGTTTCCGCGGCCGAACCCATCACCGATCGTGTGTTTGCGGTCAATCTGTGGGAAAAAGGAAAGGAAACCGTCGCTTATGCTTGGGATTCCGAAGTGTTTGAGCTGATAGGCGGAGAATGGTTGATTACGCCTGATCAAACGGCAGGGATGAACATCAAGGATTTCGACGTAGAAAAAGGTGCGGCTGTTTTGCTGTGCGAAAATGAGATCACGCTCAGCGGAGATCTGTTCCGTTTTTCGCTTCGCGTGAAAGACGATGCACCGTTTGGAACGTACACGGTTGCTCCTGCCATTCAGTTCGAGGGCGCAGATCAATTGGAAGTCCGTCAGGAGGCGCAGATTCAGGTGTTCCACGAATGCCGAGGGGAATATCAGTATGACGATACGCACCATTGGCTGGAATGTGTGGTGGAGGGCTGTACCGAAGAGCCCGAAAAATCCGAGCATCGGTATGATAACGAATGCGATGACACCTGCGATTGCGGAAAAACGCGCACCGTCACGCACGACTATAAAGCCGCTTCCGATACGAACCATCACTGGATGGAGTGCTCGATTTGCCACACCACAAAAGAGGTAGAAGAACATAGCTTCAGCCCCGCAACCGACGCGGCAAACCACTGGATGGAATGCTCGAAGTGTCACACCGCAAAAGACGTGGCAGAGCATCAGTATTCCGCGGACTGCGACCCCGATTGTAACGATTGTGGTTTCACCCGTACCCCGCCCGCTCAGCATAGCTATCTCGCCGCTTGCGCTACGGGCTGTACCGCTTGCGGTCTGACCAGAGCCGACACCCCCGATCATACCTATGATTCCGATCAGGATACCGACTGTAACCTCTGCGGTGAAATCCGCCAGACTTACAAGGTTGGTGACTTGAATGGTGACAATTTGGTAACCGATGCAGATGCCGTATATCTGTTAATGCATAGCTATTTTGCACAGATGTACCCGGTGAATCAGAACTGTGATCTGAACCGCGATAATTTGGTTACCGACGCGGATGCGGTCTATCTTTTGATGTATACCTATTTCCCCGATATGTACCCCATCAATTAGGAGAAAAGAAAAATGAAAAAATTATTTAGTATCGGTATTTGCTTTTTACTTCTGCTGGCGCTGACGGTTTCGGTCAGTGCGGCAGGCGCAGCTTCTCTTTCCGGCGCAAGTTCCGTGACGGCCGGTAACAACGTAGAATTGACCCTTTCCGTTTCCGGTTGCCCCGATGCTACCTCTGCTTCCGTTCAGGTAAATTTGGGCTCCGGTCTTGAACTGGTCAGCGGCACTTGGCTCAAGTCCGGCTCGCTTTCCACCTTTGACGTCGGAAACAAAGTAGGCGCCGTCGGCGGTCTTTCCTCTCCCGATATTAACGGCAGTTTGTTCAAGCTGGTCGTGAAAGCCACGACCCCCTCTGCCTCTGCAAAGTCCGTTTCCGTTACGGTGGTTGCAAGAAACGGTGCGACCGACGTGATCAACACCACCGCTTCTGCCAACATTAAAATCAATTGTTCCTCCCACTCTTTCGGTGCTTGGGAAAAGCTCGATGCCACCAACCACAAGCATACCTGCTCTGCCTGCGGTGCTTCCGAAAATGCCGCTCACGCTTGGAACAGCGGAGAAGTAACGAAACAGGCAGACTGCAATCAAGCCGGTAATACGAAGTATACCTGTACCGTTTGCGGTGAGATCAAAAACGAAACCATTTCTAAGACCAACAACCACACTTGGGGTGCTTGGACAAAAACCGAAGCTCCCAAATGTACCACGGTAGGAAAACAATCCAGAGAGTGCTCCACCTGTCACACGGTGGAAACGGGCGACATTCCGGCAACCGGACACAAGCTGGGCGCATGGAGCGAAACCACCAAGCCCTCTTGTACCGCCAACGGGGAAGAAACCCGCTTCTGTTCCGAATGCTCTTACAAGGAAACAAAATCGGTTCCCGCACTCGGCCACGCATTCTCCAATCCGACTGTAACGAAACAGCCCACCTGTACCGAAGCCGGTGAAAAGAGCGGCAAGTGTACGCGCTGCAACCAGACCACGACCGAATCGATCCCCGCTACCGGACATAAAATGGGTAGCTGGACGAGTGTGAAAGAAGCCACCTGTACCGAAAAAGGCGAAGAGGCAAGAACTTGCTCCAACGCCGGTTGCACGCATAAGGAAACGCGTGCGACCAAGGCATTGGGACATAAGTTTGCCAATGCAACGGTAACAAAGCAAGCCACCTGTACCGAAGCCGGAATCGAGAGCGGCAAGTGTACTCGTTGCGGTAATGAAACGACCAATGAGATCGCGCCTCTCGGTCACGCATTCGGGGAAATGACGGTTGTAAAAGAACCCACCATCGCCACCACGGGCTTGAAAGAAGGCAAGTGTACCCGTTGCAGTGAAACCCAACAAGAGGTGATTCCTTGTTCCTTTACAGATGAAACCACGGGCACCCAAATGACAACCGAAGAAGGCGTCTTCCAAGAAGGCACCGAAATCAAGATCGAAGTCATCGAAAAGGAACACGCTTCCTTTGAGGCAGTGACCAAAGCCCTCAAGAAAGTGGCAAGCAAATTCGTTGCCTACGATGTCACCGCCGTTCGCGAAAACGTAACCGTTCAGCCCAACGGATCGCTGACCTTGTCCTTCAAGATTCCCGATGGCTTTGGAAAGAGTGTTGCCGTTTTCTATATAAGTGACGAGGGTGTTGCCGAGAAATTGGAATCCACGGTTTCCGAAGACGGAAACTATGTTTCGACCACTCTGACGCACTTTAGCTCCTACGCCGTCGTGGAACTGGCAGAGGAGAAAGACGAATCTCAGGGCAACAAGGGCGATAGCAACGCCACCATCGGTACCGACACTCCCGCTCAGGAAGAGGGCAAAAATCCGACCGGTATCATCATTGCCGTCTGTCTGATTCTTCTTGGCATCGGCGGTGCGGCTGCCTACTACTTCTTCATTTTCAAAAAGAAGTAAAACAAAACGCGCTTTGCGTTCAAGGTAAAAAAATCAATTGATTTTCAGACAAAGCTGACCTTGCTTTTTAAGCAAGGTCAGCTTTGTTTTTCCTTTTTTCAAATCACATAAAATTCAAAATTTTGCTTGCAAAATAGGGCAAAAGTGGTATAATGAAGTGTATTTTATCAATTTTCCGTATGGGAAAGTAAGGAAATCTTATGGAAAAAGAAAACATTCGAAACATTGCGATTATCGCTCACGTTGACCACGGTAAAACCACGCTTGTTGATGCGCTTCTCCGTCAAACGGGCACCTTTCGTGCCAACGAGCAGGTCGAAGAACGCGTGATGGACTCCAACGATTTGGAAAAGGAAAGAGGAATCACCATTTTGGCGAAAAATACGTCGCTTTATTACAAGGGCGTGAAAGTCAATATTGTCGATACTCCCGGTCACGCAGACTTCGGCGGAGAAGTGGAACGCAGTCTTTCGATGGTCGATGGTGTCATTCTCTTGGTGGACGCCTATGAGGGCTGTATGCCGCAGACTCGTACCGTGCTGAAAAAAGCGTTGGCACAGGGCTTGACCCCGGTGATCGTCGTCAATAAAATCGACCGTCCTATGGCGCGCCCCAAAGAGGTTACGGATGAAATGTACGATCTTCTCATCGATTTGGGTGCCACGGAAGAGCAGTTGGACCTGCCCGTGATTTACGCTTCCGGCAGAGATGGTTGGGCAACGACGGATTACAACCAAAAGACAGAAGATTTGACTTGCCTGTTTGATGTGATTATCAACCAGATTCCGCATCCCGACGTGCAGGAAGACCAGCCCTTCCAAATGATGGTTTCCAACATCGACTTTAATGATTACACCGGCAGAATGGCAGTCGGTAAGATCCTGCGCGGCTCAATCCACGAAAAAAGCCCCGTTTCCATCGTTCGTCGCGACGGCACGGTGCAAAAGAGCAAGATCGTCGGAATCTATACCTTTGATAAACTCAAAAAAACGCCTGCTACCTTTGCACAAGCAGGGGATATTGTGTGTTTGACCGGCATTGCCGACATCGAAATCGGTGATACCATTTGCGACGTCGATTCTCCCGAAGGACTGGATTTTGTCGAAATCGAAGATCCGGTGCTTTCGATGTTTTTCTCCGTTTCCACCTCTCCGTTTGCAGGTCAGGACGGAACGTACGTCACCAGCCGCCACATCCGTGAACGTCTTTATCGCGAACTGGAATCCAACATCTCCCTGAAGGTGGAGGATACGGATACTATGGATACCTTGAAGGTATCCGGCAGAGGAGAGCTGCACCTTTCGGTTCTCATTGAAAATATGCGCCGTCAGGGCTATGAATTTCAGGTTTCCCGTCCTACCGTTATTACCAAAGAAATCGACGGGGAGCTTTGTGAACCTTACGAAAATCTTTATATCGACTGTCCGGATGAATTTTCCGGAACGGTGATCGATCTGGTTTCCCGCCGTAAAGGGGAACTGCTTCAGATGGCGCCGACCGCTGCCGGCTTTACGAGATTGGAATTTTCCATCACCAGCCGCGGTATGATCGGTTGCCGCGCGGAGCTTTTGACCGCCGCAAAGGGAAACGCTGTGGTCAACACCGAATTTGAGGGCTATCATCCCATCAAAGCCGGCCTTTCTGCTCGTAACCGTGGTTCTCTGATTGCTTGGGAGGACGGCATTTCCACCTCCTACGGAATGTACAATGCCCAAGATCGCGGAACGATGTTCATCGGCGTGCAAACCAACGTATACGAAGGAATGATCGTCGGCGAGTCCAACGATTCGAAAGACCTTGTGGTTAACGTTTGTAAGAAAAAGCATTTGACAGCAATTCGTTCGACCGGTGCGGATGAAGCGTTGCGCATCACCCCGCCCCGTCAAATGAGCTTGGAAAAATGTATGGAGTTTATCGCAGACGATGAATTGCTTGAAGTGACTCCCAAAGCCCTCCGCCTGCGCAAGAGAATCTTGGATACGGAGCAAAGGGCAAAAATCAAAGCCAAAGAAAAACTGAACTCCTGAAAGGAAACGGAATGAATTTATTGCATTTAAAATACGCGGTCGAGGTGGAACGAACGCGTTCAATCACAGGGGCAGCTGCCAATTTATTTATGAGCCAACCCAACCTTTCCCGCGCCATCAAGGAATTGGAAGAGAGTCTTGGCATCATCTTGTTTAAGCGTACTTCCAAAGGTATCGTTACCACGACGCAAGGAGAAGAATTTCTGTTTCAGGCCAAAAAAATTCTCCGTCAGATTGACGAAATGGAAGAAAAGTACAAAAAGAACGAGCCGGAGCGTCAAAGCTTTAATATCTCCACTCCCAGAGCGTGCTATATCACCCGCGCTTTTACCAGTCTTGTCAATTCCATGGATCGAGGCAGAGAAATGGACTTGAACTACAAGGAAACCAATGCGCTGCGTGCCATCACCAACATTCTTCAAAACAATTACAATATGGGTATCATCCGCTATCAGACCGCCTTTGAATCTCATTTTTTGAAAATGATGGAGGAAAAGGACCTGCGCCATCAGGACATCTGGGAATTTGAGTACGTTGCACTGATGAACCGTTCTTGCCCGATGGCACAAAAAGAACACATCTCGCGTGCCGATTTTAAGGATTGTGTGGAAATCGTACACGGTGACCCTTACGTGCCCTCTCTGCAAAGTGCCTACGTTCGAAAGGCGGAATTTTCGGATCTGACGGATAAAAAGATCTTCATTTATGAGCGCGGAACTCAGTACGACTTGCTCAACGACGTTCCCGCCACCTTCATGTGGGTGTCGCCCCTGCCGAAAGAAGTGCTCGAGCGCCATAATATGATCCAAAGACGAATCGAGGGTCTTAGCCATAAGTATAAAGACGTTTTGATCTATCGCAACGGCTATCATTTAACGCCCATTGACTTGCAGTTTATAAAAGAACTGGAAAAGGCCAAGGACGAAGCTTCTCAATCCGTTCAGGACCGGATGCATTTTTAAACAAAAAAGTTACCCGCAGTTTGAACTGACCCAATTTGTGCGGACAGCACAAAAAGCACCTCCTATGGTATTTTAATTCTACCATAGGAG